>JAZUIH010000108.1:0-10048 GCA_045642145.1 Oscillospiraceae bacterium
TACTCGGCTGGCGACGGCCCGGGAAGATAGATAGACGCCGGCACAAATATTCCTCCGTAGCTCAGTCGGTAGTAGCACCTGACTGTTAATCAGGGTGTCACTGGTTCAAGTCCAGTCGGGGGAGCCAGTAAGACGAATCACTTTTTGTGATTCGTCTTTTTTTAATGTTTGCGTATACATACTGTCTTTAACAGCATATATACATCGAAAGTCTGATATATTTATGTAAACGAAGTAAATCCGTTTACTGTTATACTGATGAAAAAAAGGAGATAACTAAGATATGAAAAGAAAAAAGACTGCAGCGCTGATTGCTGCTGCATTCCTTGCATTTTCCGTGTCAGCCTGCAGCGGCACGCAGAATGACAGCAGTATAGAGGATAACACCGTTACAGAAAAAACCGCTGAAACTGATGACAGCACTGTCAGTGCTGTAAATGATGAAATGCCGTCTCTGGATATGCCCGAGCATGTGGAGTACAGCAGTGATATTCCGGCGCCTTCATTCAGCATGGATACGGGATTTTATGAAGAGGACAGTGTACTGAGGCTTTCGTGTCCGGATGGTTATACTATAAGATACACTACTGACGGAAGTGTGCCGACAGGTAAGTCAGAAGAGTATTCAAAGGATTTACTTCTTACACACCGTTCATCTCATCCGAATCTGCTTTCCTCACTGTCAGGTATCGGTCCTGAGGATTCATATTATGTCCCTGACAGAAAAATAAACAAGGGTACTGTGGTAAGGGCTGCCTGTTTCGACAGTGACGGAAAATCAGGTCCTGTAATTACCAATACTTATTTTATCGGACTTGATCAGAATACAAACTATAACAGTCTTCCTGTTATTTCACTTTCAACAGATGCAGGAAATCTGTTTAATTACGAGTACGGCATTTATACTGCCGGAAAAACCTATGATGAATGGAAAAATACTACTGAGGCCACAGAAGCTGACCCATGGAACTACAAGGGAAACTATACCCAGAAGGGTCGTGAGTGGGAGAGACCAGTCCATATGGAGCTTATAGAACCTGAAGGAAAGGTTATGCTTGAGCAGGATCTTGGAATGAGAATCATGGGCAAGGCTACCCGTACCTATAACCAGAAGAGCTTCCGTATGTACGCAAGGGAAGAGTACGGAAGTAAAAAAATAGAGTACAGTCTTATACCCGGAGCTGTCTGTGAAGGGAACAGTGACAAGCCTCTTGATGAATTTAAAACCTTTTTGCTCAGAAATTCAGGAAATGACTGCGACTACGCAAAGGTAAGAGATCCGTTTATACAGGAAACAGTCAGCGGCCTTTCCATGGCAACCCAGAGTTCGCGTCCTGCCATTGTATTTATAAACGGTGAATACTGGGGAGTGTATGCTATTGAAGAGGACTACAGCGACAGCAGCATTCACTACGACTATGGCGTTGACAGGAAGAATGTTGTAATGATAAAGCGCGGTGTCCTTGAAGAGGGTGAGGAGTCTGATATGGCTCTTTATGATGAACTGTGCGCGAGCTTTAGCAGGGATCTGTCTGATCCGGAAGCCTACGCGGAGCTGTGTGAAAAAACGGATATAAAAAATATAGCTGATTACTACAGTGTACTTGTTTATACTGCAAATGAGGACTGTATTTTTGCCGGAAACAATAACTGGAGAATATGGCGTGCAAGAACCGTATCTGATGAGCCGTATCAGGACGGAAAGTGGCGCTTTATGCTCTATGATACCGAGTTTTCACTCGGACTGTACAAGAACGGTGAAACAGCCAGACAGGATACTCTGACGATTGCTGAGGAGTCAGAATGGTTTGGAGCACTGATGAAAAACGATGATTTCAAAAAGCTTTTCACTGAGTCGCTGCGTAATACGGCAGAGCTTTTCAGGCCTGAAAACTCACTGCCGGTTCTTGAACGTCTTACAGATGAGTACGGCCCTGTTGCTGCGGAATGCTTTATGAGATTTGGTCCTCAGTGGGTCGGTGGTTCCGGACTTACTTCAATAAACCAGCATTATGAATACAATATTGAATCTGTAAAGAAATTTCTTGCTGACAGATATGACTATATTACCGGACTTCCGGCACTCAGGTGATAAAAAAACAACCATTCGATTTATACAGTATATGCATTGACCGCCGGTAAAAAACAGGTTATAATAGATTATGGACGGTTAATTTCCGGATTACGGAGTATTAACACATTTCGATTTTTATGGCCGGAGGGTGCGCAGTTATGGATAATGTAATCACAGTCAGGCTCAGTACCAAAACTGATCTGAGGGAATTCATGGAGTGTGTGACAAAGCTAAGCGGATCAGCGAGAGCTATTCAGGGTTCTGCAAATGTGGATGCCAGAAGTGCGCTTGGTATAGCATCCATAATGGAATCCGGAGACTTCAGTCTCCGACTTGTAGGCTGCCAGCCTGAGGAGATTGATTACTTCAGAAAGTGGTCAGCGGAGAAGATATAATCAGACAGCTGAATTATGGTCAGCGACAAAAATATTTTGTCGTTCACTATAATACTGCGGTCTGAAACGGAAGATATAAAAAACAGCAAATCATAGTCACATGGTATGGACTCTGGTTTGCTGTTTTTTTGTATCAGGGATATGTGTGCCTTTTGGGGTTCGCTGTATTGATGTATCCGGATATGCCTCAGCTATGCAGAGAAGTAAGGGGATAAAGTGTTTCTCTGCGCCGTTAGCCGTTAAAGAAAAAATATAAATAAAGTTATTCATAAAAAAAGCCTTCGGAAATTCCGAAGGCTTCGAGCAGGGGTGGTAAGAATCGAACTCACGTCAAAGGTTTTGGAGACCCCTATTCTACCATTGAACCACACCCCTATGTATGTGTGAATCAACATTCAACAGTAATAATTATATCACAATTATTCTTGCCTGTCAATGCTTTTTTGAAAAAAATTTATTAGTGCAGTAAAAGTAATAGTAATAGTAAACACACTAAATAAATGTGTTCGCTATAATTATATTATTTTTATTGCCTTGCAGAGGTCGTTTCTGTGCATATCGGCTAATTATAAACGCATTTATTCAATGCGTTTACAATATCATGCGATACAGGGAAAATGAATGTGCATAATTAACAGGCCTGGAGTTTGTACTTATAGTAGAAAATATACCTTTTAATTGACAAAAAAATGTGAATGATTTATAATAATGGTGATATCATTTTTGATACAGGGAGGGATTGTTATGAAAAAGGACTGGATTTCCGGTGTAGTTTCAGTAGCAATAATTGCAGCTTCGTCAGGGGCAGGTATTGTTTCACTAAACCGGGCTGATATTACTGACAACAGTAATTACAGAGTTTATGAGGACTTTTCAGATGAAGCAGTGAGTACGGAAGGTTCAGCTGTTTCAGAAATATATTCCGGACAGGAAGCTTTGACTTCGCCTGCAGTCAGCAAAGCAGTGACATCTGCAGTTTCTGCTGTTACTTCTACGGCAGTGTCCGCTTCAGAGTCTGTAACAGTATCAGTAACGGAAACATCTGAAGTTACTTCTACAGTATCTGAAACGGAGATAACTGAAGCTTCAGAGGAAACTGAGGCTGCACCTCCGGAAACTGAAGCACCGCCGCCGCCGCAGGAAGAAGTTCGTACTGACCCGCCTGCTCCTCCGGAACCTGAACCTGAAACAGAGCGTGAGGTGTCAGTGCCGGATTCAGCTACCGAATTTCAGCGTGAGGTGTTCAGACTTGTAAATGAAAGACGTGCTGAACTCGGAGTCAGACCTCTGAACTGTACTGAACAGTTTAATCATGCTGCTGACATACGTGCAGAGGAGATACACAGACTGTTTGAGCACACCCGTCCTGACGGACGTGAGTGGTATACCATATTCAGTGATACCGGTATTCCTGCAGGGTATATGGGAGAAAATATTGCCGGCGGAAGCGGCACACCGCAGGACGTTTTTAACCAGTGGGCAGAATCGCCTGATCATTATAAGAATATGATTAATCCGGATTACAGTGTGTTTGGTATAGGATATTACAGGGCCGACGACGGATATTATCACTACTGGGTACAGCTGTTCGGATAAACAGTCTGCGGAAATCAGACTACGCCATTGGCTTGTTTTTAGCAGGACTTGCAGAGGTCGTTTTCGTGTATATCGGCTAATTGTAAACGCATTAAATTAATGCATTTACAGTAGTCAGACAACACAGGGTATAAAAATAATAAGGCACACGGGAGTTTTTATGCTCCTGTGTGCCTCTTTTTTATACTTTACCTGTATCAGCGACCATCGCAGCCGAACCATATGCTTTTACCGGTCTGCCTGTTTCGTCAAATTCAGTTGTATACCTGACAACAAACGGTATTCGGTCAGCTGTGAGAGGAATAATTCCTTCAAGCTTTTCTGCACCGTTTTCAAGCTGTTTCATCCAGTCGTAGTACATCTCCCTGTAGTCTTCAGGGAAAATTCCGGCTTCAAACGCCGGCTCAGGATAGTTCCTTACTACAGGCGGAAGACCGAGGTCACGCATACATCTGTAGCACGGTTTCATTTCCTTTGTAAGAATACTGTACTCCCACATATAGACATTAATCTGTTCAAATGCTTTCCTGAAGCTGCTGATGTTCTTCTCGGCAGTTTCTATTTTAAGCATATCTGCTGTAATGTTTTTTACTGTTGAATGGAACAGGTATCTGTCACAGCTTGTTCCGATAAGCTGAATGGTGCTTCTGAGACAGATATATTCTTCTCCGCAGCATTCTGACCGGAGTGTGCGCCATGTTACACATTCCTGTTCCTTGCCAGTTCTGATGGCAAGCTCTATGGTATCAGTGAAAATCTTCCGGTTTTCTTCATCAAACACTGCCATAGGATCTGACCTTATAAGGTCCTTCTCAGTCAGATTCATCGAGATTTCCTGGAGATATTTTTTATTTACGCGAAGTATCTCTGCGGTGCCGTCCTTTGTATATTCAAATACGGCAGCACATCCGGCATAGCGGCTGAATATGAGAGTCTGGAGGGTATCATTTGACCAGGTGATTGTAGTGGATACGTCCTGACTGATTTTGTCAGTCATGGTTTTGTCTATACCAACGCTGTTTCCGCTTACAAGCTTCTCATAATCCGCTTCAGGAAGTGGCTTTGAGTAATAGTATCCCTGAATATAGTCACAGCCGATACTGCCAAGATAATCGGCCTGCTGGAGAGTTTCAACACCCTCAGCAATGACAGGAAGGCTGAGCCAGTTAATCATACGGACAACAGAACTGAGTATGGTTACACCTCTTGCGTTGTCAAGTGTATGCTTTTCGAGAAACTTCATGTCGAGCTTTATAATATCGAACTCGATATCCTTGAGAATATTAAGTGATGAATATCCGCTTCCGAAGTCGTCCATTTCAACTACAAAGCCGTATGAGTGAAGTTTTTTTACAGCATCGTTAATATATTCACTGTTTCCGAGTGCTGCTGACTCGGTTATCTCAACGCGTATGTACTTTGAAGGTATATCGTACTTTCGTCTTACAGATTCGAGTCTGTCGATAAATCCGGGACTGAAAATATCGTATCGGGTCAGATTAACCGATACCGGTACAAGATGAAAGTTCATATCTATGCATTTTCTCAGGAATATGCATGCCTTTTCAAACACATACATATCAAGCTGAGTGATAAATCCGTTCTTTTCAAATATAGAAATAAATACGTTAGGAGGAATAAGTCCTCTGTCAGGATGCAGCCAGCGTACAAGTGCCTCGGCTCCTACAAGCATACCTGTTGAGTGATTGTACTGAGGCTGATAGTAAACTATAAACTGCTCCTCTTCAAGTGCGGTTTTCATGAGACCTGAAATCTCCTGTTCAAGAGCAAGATTCTTACGCAGGTCCTCTGTATAGAATGCATATCTGCTTGTGTAGCTTCCTTTGATTGATTTCTGGGCGATTATTGCACGGTCAACTGCGCCCGCTGCACTTACGGTTTTGTCCTGTATGTCGTATATGCCGGCATTGCACATAACCTCAAATGAAAGGTTGAAATCCGATATACGGTTTAACAGCCCGGATATAAACTGATTTCGTTTTTCTGAACTGCACTTTGCATAGAACAGGAAACGGTCTGATTCGATACGGCAGCCAAGTCCTGTGTCACTTACTGTATCGGATATTATATCTGCGACATACTTCAGTAGTTCGTTGCCTTTTTCTGTGCCGAAGATGTCATTAACCATCTTGAATCTGAGAATATCAAGATATACTACGATATAGTCCCGGAGTTCGTTTTCCGGTTTGCGGCTGATTATATCATTAAGCTCTCTGGTGAAAATCTCCCTGGTCAGCAGTCCGGAAAGAGTATCCTTGTGACGGATGCTTATATCGTCGTTATGGCTGAATGTTACGATAACCTTTTTGTCACACGGTTTTTTTATAAATACGGCCAGTACGCATCTGTACTGATCATCTGCGGTCTTTACGTTAAGTTCCCTGAAGACAATGTCTCTGTCTTCGTCGTCCGTTCCGATACTGAGAAGTGTATCCCTGAAAAGAGAAGCTGAGCTCTGTGAACCGATATTGTCATCGGAAAAAATCTGCCACAGCGGACGGCTGTCAAAGTGACTTCCGAACATATCTGTCATGGAAGGGGTATAAACAAACACACCTGTATCGTAGCTGTAGACCAGATGTGCAGTACAGAAAAGATTGCTTTTCTCTGTGTTTTTCATAAAATCCCCTCCAGATAGTCTGTGAACGACAAAAAAAGACTGTCCCCACCATAATAAGCTCAGTATCAGCGCCAGATGATGCGTTTAATACGGCTGAAAATAAAAAGTATTTTAGTTATTATAACATATTTTTGTGTAAAATTCAATCTTAAAAAAGACAAATACACTATAAATATTTCAGGCGAAAATTTGTAAAAAATCACCCTATAAATAAAATTTATAGGGTGATGATTAATTATATTAATATGAATTGTAAACGCATTTATTTAATGCGTTTACAATATATTTGCTGCCCTGGCAGAAAAACTGAGCAAAGATCAGATTTTCTTGTCAAGATAGGCGAGTGAAAGTGCCATGTTTTCATACTGTACCGGAATTCCGTCAGGTACAGACAAAGTGCATGGAGCAAAACACCATATTGCTTTGATACCATTTCTTACAAATCTGTCGCACACATCCTGAGCACTTGCAGCAGGAACTGCGATAACACCGATTCGTATTTTGTTTTCACGGCAGAAATCGTCAAGAAGGTCCATGGAGTATACCGGTTTGCCGAGATTGCTCTTCTCCGGTTCCTTTACAGCAATATCAAAGGCGGCCATTATTTCAAGACCGTATTCCCTGAATCCGCTGTAGTCCAGCAGTGCCCTTCCGAGTTTTCCGGCACCAACAATAACAACATTGCTGTTTTCATTGTAGTTGAGAAACTTTTCAAGAACGGTAATCAGCTCTGAGACTTTGTAACCTGTCTTGGGTCTGCCTGCTCCGCTTACAGCACCGAGGTCCTTGCGGACCTGAACTTCACCCAGGCCAAGTTCTTTAGCAAGGGCAGTAGCAGAAATATTTTCAGTACGGGGATCTGTATTTTTCAGATACTTCAGATAGACCGGAATTCGGCCCATCGTAGCCCGTGATACCTCAATCTGTTTCATAAATACCACCCGGTTGTTATTTTAGTTTTTTACCCAACAAATAATTGCGTTTACTGAATTTTGATCAGCATAACATTATAATGAACTGTGATACAAGTACAACTGCGATGAGAGCGATAGGATATGCAGCAGCGTAAGCTGAAGCAACGTCATCTGTCTTGGCAACGTTGATAAGTGTACCGAGAGCAGGTGTTGATGTCATACCGCCTGTAATACCGCCGAGGTTGTTGAAGAGTGGAAGCTTGATAATGAACTTTGCAATGATGAAACCAACAATCATCGGTACAAGAGTCATAAGCATACCGAAGAGGAAGTATTCAGCCTGGAAGTAGTTTACGAATGAAGCACCGCCAGGGATACCGGCGCCGATAAGGAATGCCATGAGACCAAATTCACGGAAGAGTTCGAGCATTTTCTTTTCAGGCTTCATGTTAAGAGAACCGAAACGACCGAAGTGAGCTACTACGAGTGATGCAAGGAGGCATCCGCCTGTTGTGCCGAGTGAGAATGATGATTTACCCATAGGAATCTTGATACCGCCGATGAACATACCGATTACAACAGCAATAGCAAAAGCTGCAAGACCAAAGTTGTCTACATTGAAGAGCTTTTTGCCTTCGTTCTTGTTTGCGCCTGTATCTACAGAAGCAATCTTTGCGCGTTCTTCATCAAGGTTAGCCTTGAGCATTTTAGGAACGATCTGTACGAAGAGTACAACGCCTACAACGCCGAAGAGGTAAGCAATACCGTGACCAACAGTTACGATATCCTCAAGCTCCTGAATCTTGTCAGCATCGCCTGCGTAGATTGTGTTGATTGTATCCTTTGCAGCTGAGAAAGCAGGAGTTGAAGTAAGAGCGCCTGAGAGAAGACCAACAGCCATTTCTGTGCCGCATCCGAGAACCTTGATACAGAATACTGTTGTAAGGCCGCCGAGGATGATGATGATAAGTGAAAGAGCTGCATATGACTTGAAGTTCTTCTTAAGATTTGAGAAGAAGTTCGGTCCGGCAATGAAGCCTACTGAAGTAACGAACATGATAAGTCCGAGATTCTCAATAATCTTAAAGTTTGATTTTGCTACAGTTGTGTTTTCAGCACCGAAAACGCTTGTTACAAGGTTTGAACCGTCAACTGAGAATACAAGAGCGCCGAAGAGAAGAGCAATGATAAATACGCCGGCTGTACCGAGTGATACGCCCTTTATTGTTATTCTTCCGAGAAGATAGCCGAGTGCTGTTACTATAAATACTACGAACATCAGGAAACCGATTCCTGTAATGGATATAACACCATTAAATAAGTCCATTAAAAAAACCTCCAAAAATATACATACATGGCAGACCGTAATTTTTTGTCGGAGTGCCTAAACTGTTAATATGAAGCTTCAGCCCTTTTGTTCAAAATGGTTGAGGCTTAAAACGCACGTCAAACCCCTGCGGATTGCAGGGGTTTGAGCATGGTGTTTCTGTGATTTAGTGAGCGGGTATAATTACATACCAGCCTTGTCAAAACGATAGTCAGGAAGTAACTTTGGTGAAACAACGTCAGTCTTGATGCCAGCTGCTTCTCTTTCTGCATCGAACTTAGCGATGTGGTCGAGTGTGAGCTTGCCTACTGTTACATTCTTTGCTGTAGCTGCAGCGTTGATACCTGCATTACGGCCGAATACGATGATATCGAGGAGTGAGTTACCCATAAGACGGTTCTTGCCGTGGATACCTCCGACAGCCTCACCGGCAACGAAGAGGTTTTCAACGTTTGTTGTCATACCGTTAACGCTGATGTCAAGACCACCGTTCTGGTAGTGAAGTGTAGGGTAGATAAGGATTGGTTCCTTGCGGATATCAATGCCGTATTCTGCGAACATACGCATCATAGCCGGGATACGCTTTTCGATTGTGCCTTCACCGCCGATGATTTCGATCATTGGTGTATCAAGCCATACAGCCTTGCCTGTACCTGTATTGATACCGTTGTTTCTGTCTGAACATTCACGGATGATTGAAGCAGCAGATACGTCACGTGTTTCCAGCGGGTGCATGAATACTTCACCGTTTGCGTTTACGAGCTTAGCGCCGAGTGAACGTACCTTTTCTGTTACGAGAGCACCGAAAATCTGCTGTGGGAATGCAGCACCTGTCGGGTGATACTGAAGTGTTTCAGGGTAGAGAAGCTTAGCGCCTGCTCTGTATCCGAGTACGAGACCGTCAGCTGTTGCACCGTAGTGGTTTGATGTAGGGAAGCCCTGGTAGTGCATACGTCCTGCACCGCCTGTAGCGATAACAACTGTCTTTGCACGTGCAACCATGAGCTCATTTGTTTCCATGTTCATGAGAACTGCACCGGCTGCTCTGCCGTTTTCATCGAGAATAAGTTCGATAGCTGATGTGAAGTCAACAACAGTGAT
>JAZUIH010000109.1:0-5342 GCA_045642145.1 Oscillospiraceae bacterium
CTGCAGCCCTTACTGCAAGCGTAACTGCATTTCCTCCTGTGATATATTCCTCCCCCAGCGTTCTGAGCATCGGGAGAATTATAAACGGCATCGCTGTCATCAGCATAAGCTCGTTTTTACCTCTGGATGCTATCACGTCTATCTCCCTTTCCGTCTGCATTTTCTCACTGAGAATTCCCGTGGTTTTTATCATTACTTCCCGCATATTTCCGCCTGTTCTGTTACAGACGCAGAACGTGTCCGCAAAGGTTTTTATATCCCTCTGCCCGCTCCTTTCCGCAAAGTCTGAAAACAGCTCCTCCGCGGTTATGTTGTTTCTCATTCCGTCCCTTACTGCTGCAATTTCCCCGGCCATGCATGATTTTTCCCCGTAAAGCTGAACGATATCGGTATATGCCGATTCAACTGCTCCGGAAATATTCTTACCCGCCGACAGTGACGAAGCCGATGATTCAAGAAAGTCCCTGAACTGCCAGGTAAGCTCCCGGTTTCTTCTGTTCATGAAAAATTTCTTTCCGTACCTGAGTCCTGCGGCACCTCCTGCTGCTGCCGCCGCGGCTGCGATTACACTGAATCCAAAGAACACTGTAAATGCCGCTGTTCCCGCCGCTGCGCCTGCAGCAAAGGAAGCAAGACTCTGAATACCGCTCATTCTGTAAGCTCCGTAGTCGGTTCCCCTGCCGGTAAGACCTCTGTTTTCTTCATACTTCTTCTTTTTCACACTAAACCTCCTCATTTATTCCGTTTCTTCTGAGTTTTATATATGAAGCCAGTTTGTTTCCGGTTCTTCTGAGTCTTCCGCACACTCTGTTTTCTGTGCTTTCCTCAGACTCCTCAAAAACAAACAGGGGATTCATAGCAATTTCACCGTTTCTCACACTGAGAATTTCTGATATCTCCGTTACCTTTCTTGTGTGATCCCTCATTCTCGAGAGATGAACAACAATATCAATGGCCGATGATATCTGGTTTCTTACCGCAGCAAGCGGAAGATCCGAACCGGACAGCACCATTGTTTCAAGTCTGGTTATCATGTCCGCTGCAGAATTTGCATGTCCGGTTGACAGTGAACCGTCATGTCCGGTGTTCATGGCCGTAAGCATGTCAAGCGCCTCGGCGCCTCTTACCTCTCCGACGATTATACGTTCCGGCCTCATTCTGAGAGACGAGCGAATAAGATCTCTCATGGATATTTCGCCGGAACCTGATGTATTGGCGTTTCTTGTTTCAAGCCTTACAAGGTTGTCCACTCCGCTTATCTGAAGCTCCGCGGAATCCTCGATAGTTATTATTCGTTCATTTTCCGGAATAAAATCAGAAAGAGCGTTGAGAAACGTTGTCTTTCCTGACCCTGTTCCGCCGCTTATAAAAATGTTGTACCCTGCCCTGACAAACTTTTTCAGCACACCTGCTGCCTCTTCGGAAACCGAGCCGATTTCCTGAAGCTTCTTCATACTCATGTGTGATACTGAGAATTTTCTTATGGTTACGCACGGACCGTCAACTGAAACCGGCGGGAGAACCACATTTACTCTTGACCCGTCAGGAAGTCTGGTATCAACTATCGGATTTGCCTGATTGACCTCCCTGCCTGCCATGGCAACTATCCTCTGTATGGTATCCTCAAGCTGTGATGTACTTTCAAAACGCAGCTCAAGAGGCTGAAGCCGGCCGTTTTTTTCAATCCAGATGCTGTCGCAGCCGTTAATCATAACCTCAGTAACCGAATCATCCTTCATTATCATGTCAAGTACTCCGAAGCCCCTGATAGAACTGAAAACGCCTTCCGTAATATTAACCTTTTCATCTATCGTAAGAGCCATGCCTTCAGTTCTGTCAGTCACAAGCTTCCTTATAACTTCAAACAGCTCATCATCCTGATAGTCAGGCAGGCAGTAGTTTTCCCTTACAAGCTTCTGAAACTCCTGTATCATACCGCTGTTATCGTGTTTTACATCGTTCATCACTGGTTCACCGCCTCTCCGCCGTACAGTCCGTCCAGGACGCCTGAGCTCAGCATACCGTCCATTACTGTTCTCTCATCATCCGAATCATCCGTTCCGTAAACTCCGGCATAAGGTATGCCGGTCTGAACCGCACCGTCTGACTTGTTAAAGAATACCTTTATCTCAGCAGGAAATGCTGTCCGGTTTCTTTTCATAATCTCCGAAAGAGCTTCATGCTTCTGTCTGAGACGTTTTTCAGATATTCTGCTGTTTCCTGATACAATCACCACGTCATCGGCATACTCAAGGAGAAGCGAAAGTCTCTCAGATACATACATGTCGCTGACAACAACAATATTGTCATATCCGCTTTCCGCGGTTTCATCCAGAAGAATCCTTATCTCATCCGCACTTAGCTCAGCACAGTCAAGCGGTGAAATGCAGCTTTTGAAAAAGAATACTCCGTTCCGGCTTTTCTTCACAAGACTCTGAAGCTTAAGTCTGACATTTACTTTCCTGCTCTTTACAGCAAAAATTACATCCGTAAATGTGCCGTCACCTGAGGCCTGAAACAGCCTGTCCGTATCTCCAAGCTGTCTGAGATTCAGAAACAGCGTTTTCTTTTCCTTAAGAGCAAGATACTCGGAAAATGCCGCCGCAAGAGTTGATGTCCCGCTGCCCTCACACTCCGGTACAAAGAGACTTATGCGCGCTCTGTCCGTTGATGCTCTGTACTTCACTCTGTCTGCTATGTGCTCCGAATACATTCCGAGGATTTCACGGTAAATATCATCCGCCCTGCGGTATCTGCACAAAGCCCTCTGACCGTTGTAAGTGTCAATTTCATCCGTTTCCGTAAAATACGCAAACGCACAGCAGTCAGTAATGTGCTCCGTATCACTGCATTCCACATCCTGTGATACAATCAGAACATCAATCCGTTTCTCCCGGACCTGTCTGATGGCAGGTTCCGGCTCCGTAAAGGAATATATCTCAATCTGACTGCTGTATTTTTTTCCGGTATACTCTGCAAATCTCTCAAGATATATTCTGTCACAGTCAACAAGCCCAAGTTTTATTTTCAATGTTTTCTCACGTCCTTCCTCCGTTCAGAAAGCCGATAAATCATATAACATTTTGTTTCCTCTGTCATCATTTATTCTGCTTCTGACCACGTTTTAAAGTATACAGGACTGTGAGCATATTTTCAATAGTTTCGCCCTAAGAGGTAATATTTTCGCCCTAAGAGGTAATATTTTCTCATTTTATTCCATTTTAATGACATATATTTACATACAAACAGGTAAAAAAAAGCGTTCCCGAAACAACTGGTTTGTTCCGGGAACGCTTTTTTTATTTAAATATAAAAACCGACTTGATTTATCAGCCCATTACAACTTCAACGTTGTGAACGCCGCCGTCAAATACAGGAAGGATGTTGCCTTCTACTGCCTTGCCGTCAACTGTAACGCTCTTAATACCCTTGCATACGTGATCAGGGTTCTTGATTGTAATAGCGTATTCTGAACCACGGTACTTTCTTGTAGCTGTGAAGCCATCCCATGCTGAAGGGATTGACGGATCAATTCTGAGACCGTCGAAGTCAGGCTGTACACCGAGGATGTACTGTGAGATAGCTACCATGTTCCATGCAGCTGTACCTGTGAGCCATGAGTTCTTGCCCTGACCGAAGTTCTTGCCCTGCTGTCCAACGTCAGCACCAGCATCCTTACCGCCGATCATCTGACCATATACGTATGGTTCTGTCTTGTGTAAGTCTGATGTTTCTTCTGTATATGCAGGAGCGATTTCTGAGTAGTACTTGAATGCCTGATCGCCTTCGCCTGCGTAAGCAGCAGCACAGATGATCCATGCGTTGTTATGTGTGAAGATACCGGCATTTTCCTTGTATCCGCCCGGATATGTTGAGATTTCGCCGTACTTTACATAGTACTTTGTGAATGCAGGGTTGTTAAGAACAAGACCGTGCTGTGTGTTAAGTCTTTCATCGATAGACTTAAGTGTCTTTGCAGTGATGTCCTTGTCAAGACCTGACATGATAGCGAAGCCCTGTGGTTCGATGAAGATCTGTCCTTCTTCACATTCCTTTGAACCCATCTTTTCGCCTTCGGCATCATATGCACGGAGGAACCAGTCGCCGTCCCATGCAGATTCCATCATGTTCTTCATCATCTTGTCTACTTCAGCCTGAGCCTTTGCAGCTTCGTCATCCCTGCCAAGGTGCTTAAGGATAGAAACGTAGTTAGGACCAGCGTATGTGAAGAGAGCAGCAACGAATACAGATTCAGCAACCTTTGAGTAGCCGCCTTCTGCCTTGAACTTAGGGTTTGTATATGTCTGGAAGCTTTCGCCTGGTGTGTCAGAGTAGCATGAAAGGTTGATACAGTCATTCCAGTCAGCTCTCATTGCAAGCGGAAGTCCGTGAGGTCCGAGGTTTTCTACGATGTGGTAGAATGAAACCTTGAGGTGTTCGAGCATTGTCTGAGCCTTTGACATATCATTGTCATAAGGAACCATTTCATCGAGGATTGACCAGTCGCCTGTTTCCTTGATGTATGCTGATACTGAAAGGATGAGCCAGAGCGGATCGTCTGAGAAGTCGCCGCCGATGTCAGCATTACCCTTCTTTGTAAGAGGCTGATACTGGTGATAGCATCCGCCGTCAGGGAACTGAGTTGAAGCGATGTCGATGATTCTTTCTCTTGCACGGTCAGGAATCTGGTGTACAAATCCGAGAACGTCCTGGTTTGAATCTCTGAAGCCCATACCACGGCCGATACCTGACTCGAAGTATGAAGCAGAACGTGAAAGGTTAAATGTAACCATACACTGATACTGGTTCCAGATATTAACCATTCTGTTTACCTTGTCTTCAGGTGTGTCAACGCTGAGAATTCCGAGAAGAGCATCCCATGTAGACTTGAGTTCAGCAAGTCCTGCAGCAACCTTTTCAGGTGTGTTGAACTTCTCCATCATAGCCTTTGCCTTAACCTTGTTGATTGTCTTGCCGTCAGCTTCAAACTTTTCAGCAACAGGCATTTCAACGTAGCCGAGGATAAAGATGAGAGTCTTGCTTTCGCCAGGAGCGAGAGTAATCTTCTTGTAGTGTGAAGCGATTGGTGACCAACCGTCAGCAAATGGGTTTGCTGCCTTGCCTGCCATAACTGCTTCAGGATTGTGGAATCCGTTGTAGAGACCGATAAATGAATCTCTGTCTGTATCGTAACCGTCGATAGAATCATTTACAGAGTAGAATGCATAGTGATCACGTCTGTCTCTGTATTCTGTCTTGTGGTAAACTGTTGAACCGTCAACTTCAACACGGCCTGTTGAGAAGTTTCTCTGGAAGTTTGTGCAGTCATCCTGAGCATCCCA
>JAZUIH010000110.1:0-29469 GCA_045642145.1 Oscillospiraceae bacterium
TACAAGGGTATGACCTCTGAAGCCGAGCCCGTTCTTTGAACAGAAGTCAGCGATTGCAGCACAGCTGTTAAGGGAAACCTTGATGTTTGTGTTTGAGCTTCCGTTCTGTACAAGTGTTGCATCAGGCTTTGTCTCGTTTTCACATTCGATACTGTTGAAGTCTCTGAGATACATGCCTGTGATTGCTGAGTTTCTTACAGTACTGCCGTTGAGGATATTACCTGTTCTGAAGTAGTTCGCGAACTCATCCTTAATACCGCCTGAAGCAGCCGAAACTCTGCTGTCAGAGTATTTTCTGCCTGAAACAGTGAAGTCGTCAAACCAGAAGTCGCATGTGCTGTCTGATGTGATTTTTACTATAAACTCCGATGCGCCTTCAGGTGCCCTGTATGAGCCTTCAAGCTCTGTCCATTCTCCTGAGGAAACTGATTTTTCAGCGAGTGTTACAGTTTCCCAGGTTGTGTCGTCTGAGAGAAGGTACGTAAGAGTTACCCTGAAGTTTTCATCCTGTCTGCTTTCGTGTCTGACGAAAACCTTATAGTCGTACTTTCTTCCGCCCCAGAGCCACAGACCCTTGGCTGAGCTTGCACCATCCTCTGCTGAGAGACGGTTTGAAACATACATGCTTCTTGTGCCGCTGTGTGGGTTCTGTTCGTCTGCAGCAAGCAGCGTCATATCGCCGGCGTTGCACCATCCCTCATACTCAGCGTCAAATCCGTTTGTAACGTAAACAGAATCAGCAGAAACAGGTGATGATTCTGCCGGCCAGGCTGCCAGAGACCCGGCTGAAAGTGCCAGCGCAGAAATTACCGCGCAGCTTCTCTTAAAATTGTGCATAACAATCCTCCGTGAACGGGAAACATCCGGACAGGCGTGTATTCTTTTTTTGTTTTACGCTTTTTCTGATCCGTTTTCCCTTTTTAAAAATAAAATAATGCAGTTTGTGTAGTATGAAAATGAATATTTATTTCTCTTTATTTTTTTCTTTTTAAATAAATTTTTCTGTATAGCCTTATTAAAGCAACTTTATTCTATCATATTTGTATTGTGCATTTCAACTCACTATCTGAATAAAAAGTGGAGAAAATAAATGCATGATTTACAAATTTGTAGTTTTGCCTATATTTGTTTGCGTATAGCCGTTATAATGACGAAGGATTTGTACTGGCTCAGGAAGGATTTGTATGCATTCCGGGAGACGTTTATGTACATTTATAATTGCGGCGCCGCTGACTGTTCGTATTGACAATGACGCTTAAAATGGTGTACAATTATATACATAATCTATATCAGAGAGGATGACTTTTATGAACAGAAATGAATTTGCTTCTGTCGGAAGTTTATGTGATAAATTAAAGGAGTATGCAGCAGTTGATCCTGCACTCTATGAAAAGTTCCACGTAAAAAGAGGACTCAGAAAATCAGACGGTACAGGTGTTACTGCCGGTATCACAAAGATCTGCAACGTTCACGGATATCTTATGAACGAGGGTGAGGTTGAGCCTATTCCGGGTGAGCTCATCTACAGAGGATACAATATCAACGATCTCGTATCAAACGTTGAGAAGGAAAACAGATACGGCTTTGAGGAAGTTGTTTACCTTCTTCTTTTCGGCAGCCTTCCTTCAGTTTCCGAACTCCAGTACTTCAGGGACTATCTTGCAAGAAACAGAGAGCTTCCTGACAACTTTGCAGAGGACATGATTCTCAAGGCGCCTTCAAGAAATATCATGAACAAGATGTCACGTTCAGTGCTTGCTCTTTATTCATATGATGACAACGGTGAGGACACAAGCCTTCAGTCTGAAATGCACAAGGCGGTAAACCTTATTGCCAAGCTTCCTGTTATCATGACATTTGCATATCAGGTTCAGCAGAGACACTACTACAACAAGAGTATGATTATTCATCCGTGCCGTCCTGACGAGTCAACTGCACAGACTATTCTTTCACTCTTAAGAACAGACAGAGAATACACACCTGAAGAAGCACACCTTCTCGATATTCTCCTTATGATTCACGCTGAACACGGCGGCGGAAATAACTCAACATTTACATGCCGTGTACTCACATCATCAGGCACAGATGCATATTCAGCATATGCTGCTGCCATCGGTTCACTCAAGGGACCAAAGCACGGCGGTGCAAATATCAAGGTTTCACAGATGATGAATGACTTCAAGAAGAATATTTCAAACTGGTCAGACGAGACTGAGATAGCATCCTACATCAAAAAGACAATGTTAAAGGAAACAAACGACCACAGCGGTCTTATCTACGGTATGGGACATGCAGTTTACACACTTTCAGACCCGAGAGCCGTTATCCTCAAGAGAAAGGCTTATGAGCTTGCAAAGGGAACAGAGTTCGAAAAGGAATTCATGTTCATCGATGCGATTGAACGTCTTACACCTGAGGTGTTCAGGGAACTCAAGGGCGAAGGAAAGACAATCTGCGCCAACGTTGACCTCTACTCAGGCTTTGTATACAACATGCTCGGAATTCCTCAGGACCTCTTCACACCGCTCTTTGCAGTTGCAAGAATGGCAGGCTGGTCAGCTCACCGTATGGAGGAAATGCTCACAGGCGGCCGTATCATCCGTCCTGCATACAAGGCAGTTGCAAAGACACGTGACTATACAAACCTTGAAGACAGATAAACTGCACTTTCTTACAGTAAACGCAGTTTACCGCCGGGGTAAAGGGGCGAAGCCCCCTGATCCTCACTCACGAAAAACCGGTGCATACGGCTTTTCAGTTTAATCAGTGTTTTCCTGAATAAAACAAAAACACTTGTTCATCCTGAAAAATGAACAAGTGTTATTTTTGTGTTATTTTGTCTGACTTATTTAAGCCCGCAGCACTTCTTGTATTTTTTGCCGCTTCCGCACGGACAAGGTTCGTTCGGAGAGGTTTTCTTCACTGAAACAGGGCGTCCCGGTTTTGAACTGCCGCTGTACAGAACAGGCTTCGGAGCAGATTCCGGAGAGCTTATGAACTTTTTCAGTGAAGCAAATCCGTCAGCTGACAGGCTGCTTTCAATTATGCTCATAAGACGCGGTGATGCATTTCTGAGTTCTGAATAAATCTCGTCACGGGTGAATTTTTTCAGATCAGGAGTTCTTATCGCACCGTTTACAAAGCCTGATATCAGTGACCAGAGGAACGGATAAACCGACATGAACTTTTCGGTGTCAGGAGCGACTGTGCGTACAGAATCAACAAGGGACATCTTTGCTTCAAAGACGAGATATCTGAGCTGGTCTGTGTCGTCTGAGGCTGATGCGAACTTAAGCTTTGCTGTTCTGAGTGCAAGAACTGTAAGCGGGTTTACACTGTTTGAGAACAGAATCAGCGAAATTTCAAAATCAGCTGCTGCGCTCTGAAAATCCCTGCTGTTAATGATACCCGGGATGTATGAAACCATTGTTTTCTGAAGAGTGTTTGTCAGAGGAACAATGGAAGTGTCATTAGGAGTCTCTGAAAGATACTTTAAAACTGATACGAAGAATCTTTCGCCTGCTGCGTCAGGATTTTCCTTAAGGTAGTCTGCTAAAAAGTCAGTGTTAAGGTCAGTTTCTATATTGTTTGCCGTACAGTCACCGAGTGCTGAATAAATCATCGCCATGCAGACAGCGGAAAGATCCGTGTCCTTTCTGACGGAAGGTTTCTTCAGGAGGTCACACAGCGCGGCAGTGAGAGCTTTGTGTTCGCCCGAGTCAAGCATGAACTCAGAAAATTCCTGAACAAGCGACGGATATATATTGTCATTTGACAGACATTTCAGGTACTGCGCAATGGCCTTTTTGCCCCATTTTCTGTCGGCGTAGGCACTGGCAAGTCTGTGCTGGAGTTCTGTGTCGCCTTCGGAAATACCGGCGCCTTCAAGCAGCTTTATTGCTTTGCCCGGATTTTCATTTTCGAGATATTCGGACGCCAGCTTTAAGATTTCACTTCTTGATGAAGGTGAGTCTGTAGCCATGGTGTTTTCCTTTCTTTATAGTAAATTTATAATAACAGGAGTAATAATTATGTCAAAAACCCTTTTCATATCAGACCTCGACGGAACCCTGCTCGGTAAAAACGCAGAGGTTTCGGAAGCAACTGCAGAAGCAGTAAACAGCCTTGTATCATCAGGCGGTTTCTTCAGCTTTGCAACAGCCAGAACGGCAGTAACAGCAGTGCCGATAACCGCAGGCTTAAACGTAAATGTTCCTGCAGTGCTGATGAACGGAGTGTGTGTTTTCGACACATCTGAGAAAAAATATATTAAAACAGAGAAAATTCCCGGAAATGCACTCGCAGAGATGATTACGGTTCTGAGAAAATTTCATCTGTCAGGATTTCTGTTTTCGGTAACAGGCGGTGTTCTTAATAC
This sequence comes from Oscillospiraceae bacterium, assembly GCA_045642145.1. GTDB lineage: Bacteria > Bacillota > Clostridia > Oscillospirales > Ruminococcaceae > HUN007. Next base: position 4,379 of record JAZUIH010000110.1, read on the forward strand.
CTTTTATGAAAATCTCGATTCGGAGAATGCGAGAAAATTTTATAAGGAAAGAACAGAGAAGTTCGGAAAGAAGTTTGTTCAGGCCGCAGACTTTTCAGAGTGCAGCGAAAACGCAGTGTATTTTTCCGTGACTGACAGGAAGGAGATTCTTGATCCTGTTTACAGTCTGATGAAGGAAATAAAGGGACTGCATATTGACTTCTATCAGGATGTTTACAACCGTGACTGGTGGTACATGGAGATAAGCTCTGCAGCTGCCTCGAAATACAATGCCGTTATGTTTCTCCGCCGTGAATACGGCTTTGACAGGGTAATCGGATTCGGGGACAACTTCAATGATCTTCCGCTGTTTAAGGCCTGTGACGAATGCTATGCAGTTGAAAACGCACGCGATGAGGTAAAACAGGCCGCAGCCGGTGTAATCCCTGCAAACACTGAAAACGGTGTTGCAGTTAAAATCTGTGAATTATTAAAAAAGCCGCTCTGAGATGCTGCGGCCACTGAGCGTTCCCGAGGTGATTCGAACACCCGACCTACCGCTTAGGAGGCGGTCGCTCTATCCTGCTGAGCTACGGGAACATATATTCTGTTTGACTTACACCTTTCATTATATCATAAGTTTGATATAATTACAATACTTAATTTCATAGTATTCGAAAAATTTATTTTTTTAATGTACAAAAAGCCTTGAATATGGTATAATGACGATATCTGATTATAGTAAGCACAGTGAATTGTGTTCACTGTACCCGCCTGCAGGGAATCTGCGGAAATATGGAAAGGACTGAACTGCAGTTTGAACGAAGAAAAGTACAGCTTTGAAAAGCTTTCCGATACAGTATGGGTATGCGCCAGCGAAGACCACCGCTTCGGAACGGATGCATTTCTGCTGACGGATTTTACAAAATACAGGAGAAACGACCTTGTCTGCGAGCTCGGAACCGGATGCGGTATTATTTCACTTATTATGTCCCGCGAAAATGCTCCTTCTGAAATATATGCAGTTGATATACAGGAAAATGCAATCGAACAGCTGAAGCTCGGAATAGAAAAAAGCGGACTTACAAATATCACACCGGTGTGTGCGGACCTGAAGGTTCTCTGGGATGATGCTCCTCTCGGCAGATGCTCGCTTGTTGTGTGCAATCCGCCGTACAAGGCAGCAAATGCCGGAATTGAAAGTGCACTTACGTCGCAGCGCATAGCCCGCCACGAGATACTTTGTGATATTTATGATGTATGCCGTGCTGCGTCAAAGCTTCTGAAGTTCGGAGGCCGCCTGTGCATGTGCAACAGGCCTGAACGTCTCGGCGATGTTATTTCGGCAATGAAGGCGGCTGATATAGAGCCTAAGCTTCTGCGCTTTGTGAGCAACACTCCTGAGCAGGCACCCTGGCTTTTTCTGATAGAAGGGAAGAAGGGCTCAAAACCGTATATGAAGGTTGCACCTCAGTTATACATGCAGGGAGAAAACGGATACTCTGATGAGGTGAAAAGAATATATAAACTTACAGATGAGGAGAAAAAATAATGGCCGGAACACTGTACGTACTCGGAACCCCTATAGGAAATATCTCTGATATCACCCTCAGGGCTCTTGATATTCTCAGCGAGGTTGATTTTATTGCAGCTGAGGATACACGTGTTACTTTAAAGCTTCTTAACAGGTATGATATAAAGAAACCGCTGATAAGCTATCATGACCACAGCTCAAGGCTGTGTGCAGAGGGCATAATAAACCGCCTGGCTGCCGGAGAAACCGGAGCAGTGGTTACTGATGCCGGTATGCCGTGCATTTCAGATCCGGGCGAGGACCTGGTTAAGCTGTGCTACGAAAATGACATTGCGGTTAAGGTAATACCGGGACCGAGCGCTGTTGTCTCAGCTCTTGCGGTTTCAGGACTGAGTACTTCAAGGTTTTCCTTCGAAGGCTTTCTCTCGGTTACTAAAAAACAGAGAAACGAGCACCTTGAAGAGGTAAAAAACAATAAAAACACGATGATTTTCTACGAGGCACCGCACAAGCTTGTGGCAACTCTTAACGATATGCTTCAGTACTTCGGTGACAGGCGCATTTCTCTGTGCCGTGAGCTTACCAAGGTGTATGAGGAGGTAATCAGGACAACTATTTCCGGTGCGATTGAGTACTATGAGGACAGGTCGCCTAAGGGAGAGTATGTCCTTGTTGTAGAGGGAAAACAGGACAGCGGAGAACCTGAGTGCACCATTGAGGATGCTGCTGATATGGTGAGAAAGCTGGTTGAGGAAGGCGAGAAGACGATATCTGCCTGCAAGAAGGTTGCGGCTGAGACCGGCTACAGAAAAAGCGAGCTTTATCAGATTATAGTAAACGAAAAATGAAATGACCGTTCACTGTAATTCTGAAAAAATTACCGGATATACTGTAATTCAGGCACGTCAGAGCGAATGAAATACGCGGCTCTGACGTGCTGCTTTTATTGCCCTGCACAGTCAGAATGGTAAAGAAACGTACAGACAGAAAAAAACAGTGAACGAAAAAATCAGTTCACTGTTTTTTGTTACGGCTGCTTCCGCCGGTCAGAAATCGCCGGATGTGTCTTCAACCAGAGTGAATTCAAATTTTATTGTTTCGCGTTTTGACTCGTCATCTTCATCAACGCGCACAGCCTTTGCATGTACTCTGTCGCCTGCGCCCTTGTTATGTTTGTGTATTGCCTCCATGAAGGTGTCGTAGTCAGTAACCCTTGAACCTTCAACCTCGGTTATGATGTCGTGAGGCTTAACTCCTGATGTCGAAATATCGCAGCTTTCATCAAGCGAGTCGATGAGCAGTCCGCGCGGAAGACCTGTTTCCGCCGCCTGTTCCTCTGTTATCTCATAGAAGGTGATACCTACTCTGAAACGTCCTGATATATATCCGTTTGCTATCAGCTCCTCGATAACCGGCTTTGCATCGTTTACCGGGATTGCAAAACCGAGGCCCTCGTTGCTTGTACTCACATACTTGAACGTAACTATGCCGATAACCTGGCCGTACATATTTACCAGTGCACCGCCGGAGTTTCCCGGACTGACAGCGGCATCTGTCTGGATATAGTTCATTTTGAATCCGGTCTGGTCCGGCCGGATTTCGCGGTTTATTCCGGAAACAAATCCGCCGGAGATACTGCTTCGCAGTCCTTCCGGATTTCCTATTGCCATAACCTGTTCGCCGTGAATTATTTCATCAGAGTTTCCGAACTCTGCGGGTCTGATTTCTTTTTCGCCCGGTATAATTTTTATTACGGCGATATCGCTTTTCGAATCATGTCCGATTACCGATGCGTCGAAAACGGTTTTGTCGGACAGTACAACTCTGACAGTATCACTCTCTGCGATTACATGGGCATTTGTGACGATATATCCGTCCTCTGAGAGGATAATTCCTGAACCTGTGCCCCTGGGATTAGGTGAGATTTTACTGTCATAAATGAGAATTTCGACTACTGACGGTCCGACATTCTCCCAGATACCCTCTGATGTGTATCTGCCTGCATCGTCGGTAAGAATCGCATCAGCCGGACGGCTGTTGAGTCCGAGAATAACAGTAGTCTTTGTTTCAGGTGAGTAGAAGCCCTCCTTCAGACTGTAGGTGCGGGCGATTATGCAGTACAGTGAGAAAGCGACTGTAAGGAGCAGCGTGCAGACCGTCAGAAGTACCGCAGGTCTCGGAAGAACCGGTTCCTCCTCACGGATTTTGTTTCTGTAGTCTGTTCTGTATGTGCGCAGTTCCGGTGTATATATGTTCAGTTCCGGTCTGAAAACCGGTCCTGAAACGGGAGCTGAATCAGATTCATCTGATGTTATGCTGTTTTCGAATTCTTCCATAGTACTCCTTGCTATATCTGTGTTTCAGGTGTGTCCGGGGTTTCAGTTTCAAACTTGTATCCGACGCCCCATACGGTTTTAAGTGTCCATTTGTCTGAAGCTCCGTCAAGCTTTTCGCGCAGACGCTTTATGTGCACATCCACAGTCCTCGAGTCACCGTAGTATTCAAAGCCCCACACTTCGTCAAGAAGCTGGTCTCTTGTGTACACACGGTTAGGGTTTGAAGCCAGGAAGTAAAGCAGTTCAAGCTCCTTCGGCGGTGTGTCCTTTACCACGCCGTTTACCTTCAGCTCGTACTGTGAAAGATTAACCGACAGACCTTCATGAGTGACCTCTTTGTTGTCAGTGTTTCCGGCATTTCCGGTTCTTCTGTGGACAGCCTTTATTCTCGCCATGACTTCCTTTATGTCAAACGGTTTTGTTATATAGTCGTCAGCCCCGATTTCAAGGCCGAGAACCTTGTCAAAGGATTCGCTTCTTGAGGTGATTATAATTATCGGAATATTTGATTTCTTTCGTATATCCCTGCATATCTGCCATCCGTCCGTACCTGACAGATTAACATCGAGGATGATAAAATCAGTTTTAACTGCTCTGAAGGTCATCATTGCGTTGTCACCGTCGTGCGCGATAATAACGGTTGAGCCTTCCTTTTCAAGTGCGTTTCTCAGTATACTGCAGCTGTTCTTGTCTTCATCTATAATAAATACTTTTCCTGGTGCCAATGTCTGTGTCTCCTTTCGCCTGCAGAAAAATATATTTTTTGATTATCAGTTGTAAATGAAATTGTAACAAATTCATTCACTATAATTATACCTTATCTGATAATTGCAGGCAAGCTGAATTGTGAACAAATTATTACGCGATAATTAATAAAATTTTAACAAACCTTCAGAGGGAACGCAGTTGAACCGGACCGGTGCGCAGCAGAAAAGTAAATATGCAGGCAGAATGCGCGTCATGTCGAAGACGTGATTTAATCAGTGTTTCCTCAAGATTTTGTTTATAATGTGTAAATACGATAATTTGTTTACAATGCCTATGTGCAAATCTCCAAAGTTTTTTAAACATCTCCCAAAACGCTTGATTTTTTATCTCAGATTGGTAAAATATAATTAGCACTCGGAGATAATGAGTGCTAATCAACTAACCAGTTACCCCGTTAAGGGGATTATTCAAGGAGGAAATATAATATGACAATCAAGCCACTCGCAGACAGAGTCGTTGTTAAGATGACTGAGGCAGAGGAAACAACAAAGAGCGGAATTATTCTTACAGGTTCTGCCAAGGAAAAGCCACAGGTTTCAGAAGTAGTTGCTGTAGGACCTGGCGGAATGGTAGACGGAAACAAGGTTGAGATGTACGTTAAGCCTGGTGACAAGGTGCTCACAAGCAAGTACTCAGGAACAGAAGTTAAGGTTGACGGCGTTGAATACACAATCCTCAGACAGGATGATATTCTCGCAGTTGTTGAATAATAGTATATAAAAAAAGGAGTTTACAGTTATGGCAAAGGATATTATTTACGGCGAAGAAGCCAGAAAAGCACTTCAGGCTGGTATTAACAAGCTTGCAGATACAGTAAAGATCACACTCGGACCTAAGGGCAGAAACGTTGTTCTCGACAAGAAGTTCGGCGCTCCGCTTATCACAAACGACGGTGTAACAATCGCCAAGGAAATTGAGCTCGAGGATGCATTCGAAAACATGGGCGCACAGCTCGTTAAGGAAGTAGCTACAAAGACAAATGATGCTGCCGGTGACGGTACAACAACAGCTACACTTCTCGCACAGGCTCTCATCCGTGAAGGTATGAAGAATGTAACAGCCGGTGCAAATCCTATGATCGTAAGAAAGGGTATCTCAAAGGCTGTTGACGCTGCTGTTTCAGCTATCGTAAACAACTCAAAGGCTGTTGAAGGCACAGAAGATATCGCAAGAGTTGCAACAATTTCATCAGCAGACGAAAATGTCGGCAAGCTCATCGCTGAAGCTATGGAAAAGGTTACATCAGACGGCGTTATCACAATCGAGGAAAGCAAGACTGCAGAAACATACAGCGAAGTAGTTGAAGGTATGCAGTTTGACCGCGGATACATTTCACCATACATGGTAACAGATACAGACAAGATGACAGCAGTTATCGATGACGCTTTCATCCTTATCACAGACAAGAAGATTTCTTCAATCCAGGATATTCTTCCGCTTCTCGAACAGATTGTTCAGGCAGGCAAGAAGCTCGTTATCATTGCTGAGGATATCGAAGGCGAAGCTCTTACAACTCTTGTTCTCAACAAGCTCAGAGGTACATTCGTATGCGTTGGTGTAAAGGCTCCTGGCTTCGGCGACAGACGTAAGGAAATGCTCAAGGATATCGCAATCCTCACAGGCGGTGAAGTTATCACAGAAGAACTCGGCCTTGACCTTAAGGAAACAACTATGGATCAGCTCGGACGTGCAAGACAGGTTGTTATCGGCAAGGAAAACACAATCATCGTTGACGGCGCAGGCACAAGCGAAGATGTTAAGACAAGACTTGCTCAGATCAAGTCACAGATTGAAACAACAACTTCTGACTTTGACAAGGAAAAGCTTCAGGAAAGAGTTGCTAAGCTTTCAGGCGGTGTTGCAGTAATCAAGGTTGGTGCTGCTACAGAAATCGAAATGAAGGAAAAGAAGCTCAGAATCGAAGACGCTCTCGCAGCTACAAAGGCAGCAGTTGAAGAAGGTATCGTTGCAGGCGGCGGTACAGCTCTCATCAATGCAATGCCGGCAGTAGAAAAGCTCATCCCTTCACTTGACGGTGATGAAAAGACAGGTGCAAAGATCGTTCTCAAGGCTCTTGAGGAACCTGTTCGTCAGATTGCACTTAACGCAGGTCTTGAAGGTTCAGTAATCATCGACAAGATCAGACGTTCACGTAAGGTTGGCTACGGCTTCGACGCTTACAACGAACAGTATGTTGATATGATTCCTTCAGGTATCGTTGACCCTACAAAGGTAACACGTTCAGCACTCCAGAATGCAGCTTCAGTTGCTTCAATGGTACTCACAACAGAAAGCCTTGTTGCTGATATCAAGGAAGAAACTCCTGCAGCTCCTATGATGCCGCAGGGCGGCGGAATGGGATTCTGATAACAGAATACATACTCTCTCATAAAATAAAAGGAAAATGCACGGAAGAGATTTCTTCCGTGCATTTTCTTTTTATATGATTGATTACCAGGGTCAGCACTGATTAAACCGGGACAGGGGAGTATGCTGATCCTGCAGACATCAGCTGATGCCGGGTTCATGCACAGGAAAGGGCAGCGGTTTCGTGAACCGCTGCCCTTTCTGTAAATCAAAAACCTTTCGGTAAAAAGCATTACATCATTTTAGCCATGCTCTTTTTGAGAGCTTCCTTGTTTTTGTACATTTCCTTGTCGCTTCGTGCAAGTATAAGCTTGATATCAGCCACAGGACCGTCTTCTTCAGGAGAGTATTCAGCAGATCCGGTAGCTACTGCGAAAGGATAGCCCTTGTAAATCTGGGACTCGGCAACAAGCGCCTGTCTGATTTTATCAGCCATTCCGGTTTTGGTGATGCAGACGAACTCGTCGCCGCCTGTACGGAATACTGTACCCTTCTTGCCGACTGTTCTGAGGAGTACCTCAGCGCATCTGACAATCGCATCATCACCCTTCTGGTGTCCGTAGTTGTCATTGATATGCTTGAGAAAGTTAACGTCACACAGCGTAATCTGAAGCTTCATACATTCATCAGGACGATTCTCAAGATGAGATATCTGAATCTCATAGCTGTTTCTGTTACGTGCACCTGTCATTGCGTCAGTTGCGGCGCTTGCGATAAGGCTGTTGTCGGAGGAGAACTTGCGTACAACAAGCAGAACCGACGAAGCAGCTGCAAATATTATAAATGCAATTACAAGTCCCTTGATAATGTTTATGCTGAGCTGTCTCTGGTGCTTGACTGTACTGTCCTCGATGGTGACGCTGTCTATATAGAAGGCCATAAGGTCGTTTGCATCAGCCTCGGCATCGGTCGGAACGTCAGCAGTCTGGATGTACATCATAACGTCCGATGCACCCTCAGGAAGAGTGAACTCACCGGAAATCTTCGACCAGTTTCCTTTCTGAAGCGTTTTGTATCCAACCGGTCTGTAGAGCTCCTGACCTTCGAAGTTGTACTGAAGCTCAATCTGAAAATCATGTTCGTTTTCATACATTCGTCCGTTGTACATAACGTATGCGGAGTATTCGTATCTTACGCCGTTTTCAACTAAATTTGAAATTGAGACTGTAGGTGCGTTCCAGAACTTTGTTCGCTCGGATACATACAGAGAATATCTGCCTGTATAGCTGAAGTTTGTGGAACGTTCGACAACGGCGTTTCCGCGCGCCTTCCATCCGTCAAAACCTTCCTCAAAATCATATGAGTACTCAGCTGAACCGTTTTCATTCAATGCTGATGTTATGGCTTTGTGCGTGCCGGTTATTTTCACTGCGTCTATATTGAAGCTGAGTTCAAGATCAGTTGATTCAAAATAAATGCCGCATGAGGTTATTCCGAATGGTACAGTAGCAGTACCGGAAATACTGGTCCATCCGTCAGGTCCTGCTTCAATCTGCGCAATCGGTTCATATGTTGTTCCATCCCCCGGAAGATCATACATGAATATCCAGTTTATCGGATGGTTACCCTTGTCATCGTGATGTACCCATGCTTCAAATGTGTATGTTTCACCCTCTGCAAAGATACTGTCGGTTTTCAGGTACGGACCGTTCCAGGTGTTAACTCTGTTGCACACATTAAGTGAGGTCGAACCCTGTCTGCTGTGCCTGGAATCGATTGAAAGATCAGCCTGTCCTCCGAGCGGCGTCCAGCCGCCGTATTCGCCCTCAAAGCTCTGCGTGTAAACGACATATTCCTCTGCCTTTACGTTAAGCGGAACGCTGACGATGCACGAGGATATAATCATAACTGCAGTTAAAAACAAAGAAGTAAAAACATTAAGAGCTTTTCTCATTACTGTATATCCCCGCCTTTCAGATGAAAAAATAAATCCCCTGCTGACTGCATATATAATCCCTTACAGTAAAAATTATATAATATAATTCTTCTACTATATATTATGCTGATTATATTATACCACTGAACAAGTTATATCGTCAATATGCACATTATATAAAAATTCCCCCTGTATATTTACAAGGGGAATAGTATAGTGACTTATTTTCTTGAATAGTTCTTCTTGTCGGCTTTTATTTCCTGTTTGTTTGCGTACATTGCCTTGTCAGTACGCTCGATAATTGCCTCGATATCAGGAGTTTCCGAGTCGAGCTCAGGGCTGTATTCGGTAAAACCTGAAGCAACGTAGAACGGATAACCGGCATCTTCGCCTGACTCCTTCGCGATAGCATCGCGGATTTCCTTCATCATCGGTTTTGAAGTGATACATACAAACTCGTCGCCGCCGGTTCTGTATACAGCACCTTCTGTACCGACAGCCTCCATCAGGAGAGCACCGCAGCGAGTGATAGCTTCGTCGCCCTTTTCGTGACCGAGATTATCGTTGATATACTTAAGGAAGTTTACATCACAGAGTGCGTAGTAAAGCGACCTGCACTGTTCAGGATTGTTCCTGAGTTCATCGATGCGTGCTTCGTATGCATTTCGGTTAAAGCACTGTGTCATGGCATCCTTGGAAAGTGAACTGAGAGCATTTTTCTTTTCTCTTGACTTTCTTGCAAGGAATGAGCCGAGCATCCAGATGAGAATTGCTGCGATGACTGAAGCAAGAGCTAAAATCAGCGCTTTTTTTGCTGTCTGACCGTGGATAAGGGATGTTTCAGATATGATAACAGTATCAGTATAGAAGGAGAGGAGATCACTTTCGCTTGCTTCCTGACCCTCTTCAAGGTTATCAGTCTGGATATAGAAGGAAACATCGGCTGCTCCTTCAGGAAGAGTGTATGTACCTGTTATTCTTGTCCACTGGTGTTTGTTTATTTTCTTTGCCTTTACGAGCTGATAAACAGCTTCTCCGTTCAGGTTGTACTGGATTTCCATGCGGAATACGTGGCTGTCATCATATTCTTCACCGTTATAGTAAACATATGCGGAATAAAAATATGAAACGCCGCGCTTAACATCATTGATGTTAACTGTAGGACCGTTCCAGGTCTTGTTTCTGTTTGTTACATATATTGAGTGTGAACCTGTGTATGCGTATTCGTCTGTACGGATGAGTCTGTTGTCGCCTCTTGGCGCCCAGAGTTCATTTCCTGATTCAAAATCATAGGAGTAGAGGTAACCGCTCTTGTCTGTTCCGCGTTCCTCATGGTCTGTCTTGTCACCGGTAATGACTACGTCATCAATGTTGAAGTCAACTGTTGCGTTGGCACATTCGAAGTAGAGAAGATATGAAACTGAATCCTCAGGAATAGTAACCGTACCTGTCATTTCAGTCCACTGTCTTGGTGCAAGATCAGCGCCGGCAATCTGAAGATACTGTGATACTCCAAGTGAATCGACATATCTCATTGTCCAGAGAAGTGTCTTCTCGGAATCACTTGCCTGATAAGCCCATGCAGTAAATGTGTATGTTTTTTCAGGCTTGAAGAGTGCGTCTGCATTTATTGACGGACCGTGATACGCTTCGAGCCTTTCGGTTATCTTAAGACTGTTTTCACCGGAGTGGCTGGCCGACGTATCAAGGCTTATCTTTCCGCCGCCTCCGAAGGCTGTCCAGTCGTTTATGTTTCCGTCATCAAAGAAACTTGAAAAAATAACATCGTCAGCCGCGCTGACTTCGGTTTCCGGCACTGCAAATGACAGGAGAGAAATCACCATCATGAGTGCTGCGGTAACTGATAAAAATTTTTTACTCATAATTAAATCCCCGCTTAAATGATATTGTTTTCAGAGCATTCCAATTCATCCCCGGAATTATTCTGAAGTGATAGTATTGTATATATTATTATAGCATCTTATGTGCATATTGTCTATTCGAAAAGTGCAAAATTGTTGCCATTGATATATGTATATTTTTACTACAAAATAAGCCGGATGAAATCATCCGGCTTATCCATTATGATATAACGATAGAAAATAATAGTGAACGTCAAAACATGTCTGACGTTCACTGTATGTTTTTTATCAGAAACCGTCGAACGGACTGTCTGTTTCGGAAGAGCCCTCAACACTTGCAGCAGTAGCTGCATCAGGATCTTCGTATGAGAAAGTTTCGATTCCGAAAATGTCGTCCTTTCTTTCTTCACTCTTGTCTGAGGAACTGTCTGATTTCTTTTCTTCAGATTTCTTTGCTTCCGTATTCTTTTCTTCAGCAGGCTTCTTTTCAGCTGATTCTGATTTTTTCTCCTGATTTTCTGAAGACTTTGACTTTTTGTTTTTGCCTGAGGACTGTGAAGGCTTTTCATCTGCTGCCTTCTTTTCTTCCTTTGCAGGTTCTTCAGCTTTCTTTTCAGATTTGCTTTCCTTATTTTCAGCTTCTGCTGCCGCTGCCGGAATCTTTCCGTCGAGAACATCAAGAACATCGTTTACGCCCTCTGCGTTTTCAGCAGAACCATTTTCGTCTGACCTGCCTGATGAAGCAGAACGAACGATGAGTGCGATTATTACGAAAAGAAGAAGTGCTGCGCCTGCTATGATGAGTATTGTTGATACCTTGCTGTCTGAGAGGAGACCTGAAAGACTGAAGTCGCTCTTGCCTACAAGGTCTGATCTTATCGCTGAGATATCATCAACATAGAATGATACAAGGTCTGTAGGAGTAGCTGCTTCAGCAGGAACTCCCTCTTCAAGGTTCTGTGTCTGAAGATAGAGTGTAACATTTGTTGCGCCTTCCGGAACAGTGTACACGCCGCTTACCTTTGTCCATACGTTTTTCTGTGCTTCGACACTTGAAATAAACGCGTATGTTTCATTTCCGTTATATGAATACTGAAGCTGGAGAAGGAACTCGTGTGAATCATCAGCCTTCTTGTCTGTATAGAGAACATGTGCTTCGTATGTGTATTCGGTTTCTCTCTGTATGCCGTCAACTGAAACAGCAGGTCCGTTCCATACTTTAAGTCTGTTTGTTGAGAGCATTGAGTAGTTTCCGTTGTAGTGCTGTTCGTCTGTTCTGATAAGACGTGTGTCGCCTCGGCTTATCCATTCATCAAATCCGTTTTCAAAGTCAAAAAAGTATTTGTCAACAGTTTCAGTGTTTTCGCCCTGTCCGCCTGCGTCAGCGGCTTCAGGTGACTTTCCGTAGATGCGGATATCATCTATGCAGAAGTTAAGGTCAGTGTTCTGGCTTTCGAAGTAGAGAAGGGTTGATGAAAGATCTTCCGGTGTCTCAATTACGCCTTCGAAGTATGTCCATGTTTTTGGTTCAGCAACGATTGTGGCGAGACCTGCATATGTGTCAACATTTACTGAGTCGGAAAATCTGAGTGTACAGTTGATTACTGCTTCCTCGTCACTTTCACTGTAAACCCATCCTGTAAAACGGTATGTTTCAAGATTTTCGATGTAGTGGTCAAGTGTTATTGAAGGACCGTTGAACGGCTGCTGTCTTCCTTCAATCCTGAGGCATGAATTCCCTGACTGGCTGGTTGCCTGACTTACACTCAGTTCACCGATGCCGCCGAGTACACCCCATCCGCTGATGGTTTCCGATTCAAAATCGTCTGCAAAAATTGGGTCGTTTTCATCAGCACTTACCGAGGCAGGAACTGCAGATACGCACATTGCCAGCGGAGTAAGAAGACCGAGAATTAATGAAAGTTTTCTGAATTTCATAAATGCATTTTCCACCTTAATTCATATTATTTCATATAAAAATATACTTCCGTTTAAAACAATCATAATATATAGTATAGCATTTTTTGTGAAAATTGTCTATGTACATAATAAGAAAAATCTTGATTTAATTACAGGAGATTTTATTGCAGTTTTATGAATTCATAAATTTTTTACCTGATTTTTTTATATTTTTATTTATGTACATTTCCTTGTCACAACGTGCGATAATCGATTTGATGTCAGGTTTTGCGCCGTCTTCATAAGGGTTGTATTCAGCGTATCCGACGGCGATTTCAAACGGATAGCGTGAATCGGTATGCTCTGCGTCGGCAACTGCTTCGTTCAGTACATCGCTGAACTTTTTTCCTGATACGACAACGAACTCGTCGCCGCCTGTACGGTAAACCTTTCCGCCTGTTCTGGATGCAGCCTCAAGAAGGACAGCGGCACATCTGACAATGCTTTCGTCTCCTGCCTTGTGACCGTAGATATCGTTGATATCCTTGAGATTATTCACGTCGCATACCGCGAAGTGAAGTGCCTTGCACCTGTCAGGCTTCTTTTCAAGACGTTTTACAAGCTCCTCGTATGCGTTGCGGCTGTATGCTCCGGTCATTTCATCTCTGAAAGGATTAAGTATCTTCTTTTTTGATACTGATGACCTGACAAGAACAACGGCAGCTGCTGCTATGGCGATAACTGAGACTGCAGAGATGATTACTGCTGTCCGGAACTTTCTGTTGTGTTCGAACTTCTCCTTAAGAGTCATTGTATCATCTGAAACTGTAAAGTTGTCGACGTAGAATGACACGTGAGTGTAGTTGTACTCGTCATCAGGACGAACTGAAGTAATTGTGAGTCTCGGGTCAGCTGCCTCTTCAGGAACGGTGAAAAGTCCTGTTATCGTTGACCAGCTGCCTCTTTCAACGGCCTGGTTCTGCTTTACAGGAATATTGTAAAGCACGTTGTTTATTTTGTACTCAAGAAACATGGAGAAAAATTCTTCGTCCAGATTTTTGTCGGTAAATGTTACTGATGCTGCAGCTCTGTACGCTACATCTCTTGATACGGCGTCTACGGAAAGCGCCATGCCGTCACGGCTGTCAGTTCTGTTGCTGACATGAAGTGATTTCTGACCGCTTATGGAAACTGCGTCTGAGTAAGTACATATTGCATTTCTCGTTTTTGTTATTTCCTGATAGTTATGAATTTCAAAGTCAAATACGGTTGTTCCTGACGGATTCAGTCTCGGTATGCTTTCGGACTTCTCCGTTTCTGAAGCCGTGGTGATAAGTACATCGTCAATCCAGAGGTCACAGTTCGGGTTCATGCACTCCACGTACAGGTATGCTGTATCCGCATCGGAAGGTATGGTGAAAATACATTCTGACTTAGTCCACTGGTTTCCGCCCGCATTGTATATAACCTCAAGGTTGTCATACTGGTCGTCAGCGCCTGTATAGGTGGTTTTCAGCGAAACTGTTATTGTGGTTTTCTCGTGGTTGTCCACCTTCTGTAAACTGTCATATGTGTCGCAGCTTACCCAGAGCGTTTCACAGTATGTCTGTCCCGGCTTACAGAACTGTGTCAGATTGACTGACGGACCGTCATATTTCTGGCTCCTGTCTGATGCCCTGAGCGAATAGTTACCGGAATGGCTTTTTGATGAATCGTTTTTCAGAGTGACAGTATCTCCGAAGGGTTCCCATCCGGCAGCATGTGATGCACTCTCAAAATCCGCAAACAGCAATACCTCATGCTCATCACTGTCATCATAGCCGGCATGGCAGACCGGTACAAACCCGAAAAAAAGAACGGCTGCTGTGATAAGAAATATTACGGCTGACACCGGATATTTTGTTTTTGTCGTATTGGTCATAGTTCTTTTCCCTTGTTTTGCTGAAGCCGGTGGAGTAAAACCGTCGGCTTGCCTTATTCTGATCCGGACGAAAATCCGGTGCGTATTGTATACATAGATAAAAAAACACCGTGTTTTTTATTAAAATACTTACTTATATATAATTTATTATAACACAGCAGAATGAATTTGTCTATCGGTACAGGTGTTTTTTTGTTCGGACCGCATATCACAGTTGATTTTTGATTGAGTATCTGATATAATTATAGATGCAATGTAATCGTTTTAAATCAGGTATGCAGAAGATTTCTGCGTCCGCATCTGAACTGCTGCGGATTTGCACGGCAGTATGACAGCAGCGGGTATATTTCTGCTGCTGTACAATGTTAACAGGAGATGAGTTTTTGGAAGCTACAATAAAGGATGTCGCAAAACTTGCCGGTGTTTCGGTCGCAACTATTTCACGTGTTCTTAACAACAGCGCAGTTGTTTCACCTGAAACAGCCGAAAAGGTAAATGAGGCTATAAAGGAACTTAACTACAGGCCTAATTTTCTCGGAAGGAACCTCAGAAAGCGCGAGACAAACGTAATTCTTGCCCTTGTTCCGTCCACTGAGCACACATACTACAGTGAAATTCTTCACGGTATGCAGGTTGAGGCACTGAATCACGGATATGATGTTTTCATGAGCACAACGAACAGCTACAGACCGCATGAGGAGAGACTGCTCGGCATGCTGAAAAACAGAACTGTTGATGCCGCTGTTCTTATGGGAACCGTTCTTGATGATGAAACCCTGAAGGAGCTGACAAGTCAGTACTGTGTTGCACTCTGCTGCGAACCTCGCGAGGGTTCAGATGCACTTACTGTAATGATAGACAATGAAAAGGCAGCATATGATGCGGTAAAGTACCTTATATCCACGGGACACAGACGTATAGGCATGGTTTCAACCGAGGGCAGGGCACCGTCATCCGTTGAACGTGAAAACGGATATATAAGGGCTCTCAGGGAGAGCGGAATAGATTTTAACGAAAAGTTCCTTTTCAGGGATTCATATGACTATACCTGCGGCATGAAGGCAGCCGAGTACTTCAGCAGAATGGAAAACGGTCCTACGGCAGTTTTTGCAATATCAGACTTCCTTGCAGCCGGAGTAATCAAGAAGGCAACAGAGCTCGGACTTAACATCGGAAGAGAATTTTCCGTTATCGGATTTGACAATATCAGCATGACCGAGATGTATACTCCGTCAATCACAACTGTTGAGCAGCCGTGCTTCGAGATAGGCAGGACCGTTGCACGTCTTGTCATTGAAAACATTACCGGTCAGCAGGAAAACAAGGGAAGAGTATTTCTTGAGCACAGGCTTGTTTACCGTCAGTCAACGGAGAACATATCACGAAAGCAGAACGGTAAATAATCAGCTCTCATAAAAAAATAAAAGGGGGGTGTCAGGAAACGCCCCTGTACAAAGAAATCAGCAAATCAAAGTCACGTAAATACGACTTTGATTTGCTGATTGTTTTATTATTAAGGCTGTTTCCTGACAGCCCCTTCGTGTTTTTATAAATGTATATTCCGGTTATCTGTAGTTTTCGGCAAATTTTATAAGTTCTTCGTATCTGTTTTCAAGCTCGTCATCCAGTACGGCATTCAGCATGCCGTTAAGTGCGGCACCGATACGTGCACCGGAAAATCCGGCTTCGATAAGCTGGTCACCTGTTATGTCAAGTTCCTTTACTGAGAGACATTCCCCGGCTGCGAGAACGCTGTCGGCAGTTTCCTTTACCCACGGCAGGTCATTGATGTTCTTTCCGCATACTCCGTCTTTTGAAAGACCGTCAGCTTCCTGAACCTTAAGAAGCAGATAAAACAGTTCCGGACTGATTTCGGACATAAGGTGTTTTATGGCCTGACGGGTATGGAGTTCTGTATCGTGAAAGCGTATCAGCGCTGTAACAGCTTTGATGGTTTTGTTGTCGTACTTAAGTCTCTTAAGAATAACAGCGGCCTTTTCCGCGCCCTTTTCAGGGTGCTTTTTGAAGTGCCCGCTTCCGTCTTCATCAAGCGTAAAGCACTCCGGCTTTGATATGTCATGAAGAAGCATGGTAAGCCTGATGACCGGGTCCGGTTCGGAATTCATAACGGCTCTGGCAGTGTGTTCCCATACAGTGTATGCGTGATATCTGCTGTGCTGTTCGAAACCGACCGTATCGGCAATCTCAGGTATGAAAACTGATATTATCTCATGATATTTCATAAGGATTCCGAAGGCGTCCCTTCCGCATATAAGCTTGTCAAGCTCTGCTCTGAGCCTTTCCGCGGAAATCATTTTCAGAGTGTCCTTAAGTGCATATATCTGTTCTTCAGTTGAAGAATCGACTGAAAATCCGAGCTGGGAAGCAAATCTTACAGCACGCATAATTCTGAGTGCATCTTCGTCAAATCTTTTTGATGCGTCGCCGACACATCTGATGATTCTTCTTTCAAGATCGTTTTTTCCGCCGAAGCAGTCTGTGATTTCGCCGTCCATGGTGCAGGCCATTGCGTTTACTGTAAAGTCACGTCTTGACAGGTCGTCCTTCAGATGTGCGGAAAAAGTAACTGACTCCGGATGACGTTTGTCACTGTACTCACCGTCAATGCGGTAGGTGGTTATTTCGAGCTGCATTTTATCTATAATCACAGCAACTGTTCCGTGCTGGATTCCCACGCATATGCATCTGTAGTCCCTGAATACCTCCTGAGTCTGTTCCGGGAGTGCGTTTGTTGTTATATCGTAGTCGTTCGGTGTACGTCCGAGAAGATAGTCACGCACGCAGCCGCCGACGATGTGAGCTTCAAATCCGGCCTCTGACAGAAGACGAAGTGCTGTACAGACCTGAGCTGGAATGTTTGTCATTTTAAAATATTCCTTTCTTCCTGATTCCATTTTATTATATCATTTTTATGAGCTTTTATCAAGGGAGACACTGGTTTAAACGGCGTTTCATAAACGGGAAAACTGCAGCAGAACATGCGCTGTGAACAATATTTCTGTATGTTATCATATGTTTATCACATAAAAGATTACAATTATAAATATGTAAAAAGATATAGTGAAGCAAAGGAGCATGTATCATGTACGAAAATAATTACAGCTATAATCCGGATGAAAACCGGGATGGTTCACATAACGGGATAAACTATTCACCTGAGACACAGCCGGGCATAGTACCTGACCGAAAGAAGGGAATGCCGGGACCGCTTAAGTTTTTTCTTCTTATTCTCTGCATGGGAGCGGTTTCAGCTGGCTCTGTTGCCGGATACAAATATATTGATGAAAACGGAATGCCTTTTTCGGGCGGCAGAAAGCTCTCTGTGCTGACTGAAAACAGAAAGCTTCCTGCAGATGATGAGGAAGAAGACGAAAAGGGTGAGGAAAAGTCTGAGGAAAAACACAGCTACCTTACAGATGCGAGTCTTGTCGAGGTTCAGCCTCAGTCAGAAACACTTACCACGCAGGCTATATACAGAAAGGTTCTTCCTTCAGTAGTCGGCGTTACATCTGTTTTTGAGTACAAGACCCAGACATATGACTTCTGGGGATTCGGCTCTGATACTGTTACAGAGGAATATCCGGGTACCGGTACGGGCATCGTTATGTCGGAGGACGGATATGTTCTTACCAATGCGCACGTTATCGCAAGCGACAAGTACGGTGTCGGCACAAAGATTACAATAAGACTCTATGATGAAACTGAGTACAGCGCTGAGATAGTAGGCTATGACCGCCAGACTGACCTTGCAGTTCTCAAGGCGGATGCAGAAGGTCTTACTCCGGCGGAATTCGGCAGTTCAGAGGCACTTAAGGTCGGAGACCCGGCTCTTGCTATAGGAAATCCTCTCGGTTTCGACCTCTTCGGTACACTTACAGCGGGATATATATCAGGACTCAACAGAGAGATTTCCGTTAATGACACTACTATGAAGCTTATTCAGACCGATGCAGCAATCAACAACGGAAATTCGGGCGGTCCGCTGATTAATCAGTTCGGTCAGGTTATAGGAATCAACTCGATGAAGCTTTCATCATCATATTCCTCATCAACAGCCACAATCGAAGGACTCGGATTTGCAATTCCTATTGATGACGCCAAGAAGATAATTGATGACCTCACTGCCCACGGATTTGTTACCGGACGTCCGCAGCTCGGTATAACATACAAGGACCTTTCACAGAACACATCTGCTTACTATGCAGGTCAGAACTCCGGCTCAAGCGGTGTGCTTGTAGTCGGCGTAAACGAAAACGGACCTGCTGACAAGGCAGGCATCAAGGCAGGCGACATTATTGTCGGTGCTGACGGTGAGCTTATAACTGACGGCGAGGAACTCAAGGAAGCTCTGAAGAAGTATGAAGCAGGTGAGACAATTCATCTTACAGTGGTAAGAAACAGAAACTACTATGATGTTGATGTAACACTCGAGGACCAGAAACCGGATTCAGCTGAGAAACGCTGATAAACTGTAAAAAAAATCAGGCTCCGCAGGGGATTTCCTGCGGAGCCTTTTTGCGGATTCCGGTGAACGGCCGCGGATAATCTGCATGGCTGCAAAAACTTAAGAAGGCTGCCGTTTTTTTCGGCAGCCTGTGCTTTTTCAGTGAACCTCAAAACCAGTCTGACGTTCACTGTATAATATTTTCTGTATATCTGCGATTCGCCTGTTTCACTGTGAACAGCGTCTGTAGTGCCTCAGGGCAAGGGCGGATGACAGCAGAACCATGAAGTCAAGAACTATGAGCCACACGAGGACCAGTGTTCTTTTTGTGTAAACGTACTCCTTTGATATTACAGTCATGATAACCGTACTGTCGTCATAGTATTCGTAGAATACAAAGGAAGGAACATTCTGATACCTGTATGAGAAATACCCTGTTCTGTCTCTGAAGCGTTCCGATGGTATTATGCAATCTGCGCCGATGAGACCGGCGGTTGTGTGCGCGGTATATCTGTTGTTTTCAAGATTTACAATGGCGGTTGTTCCGGCGTTGAAGGCCGGGTTTCTGTGGATTGCATATGATGAACCGTTGAAGTTGAATACCTCATTGAGTGCTGTATTCACAAAGCTTGCAACAATCAGCCCTGATTCGTTTCGTCTTGACACGGCAACCTCAAAGATACAGCTGTTGTCAGAGCGGGTGATAACGGTACTGCAGTAGTTTTTCTGCCTGAGTCCCTCTGTGAACTGTTCACTGATATATTCCGTTTCCGACTCAGGAGATGTACTGAAGACAATCAGACCGTTTCTGTCGGAAATTTTTATTTTGTCAGCTCCTGAGGTTATTCGCAGTTCCTCCGATGTCATATCCTCGTTCAGTGTCTTTGGCAGCTGCGAAATAAGAACCGAGAGGGTTTTTGCCTTGAGCTCATACTCCCTGCACAGATTTTCCGTGATGCTTTCGTATTCGCTGTTATCCTCGTAAATGTTTTTTACAAGAGAGGATATGTATTCGGATGCCTCTTCCTCTGCCAGATGCTTTTCGACAACCCCGACTGAATAGAATGCCGTGAAGATTATAACGGCGGAAATCAGCAGCGGAGGAATCAGAACGAGACTGAGCGAAAATTTCTTCATGTCCTGTTCCTGTCTGAAGAGGATTTTGTGCAGTCCTCAGGAAAGTTTTCGTAATCGTTCATTCTGTTGTACTGTCTGTACATTTTCTGAATACCGTTTTCGAGAAAATAGTAGTGCAGAATATACGGAACCAGAAGAGCGAGAAGAAGTACTGTCAGAAAACAGTATGTGATATTATTGGTGTAGGTGAGAATACCGATAGTTATAAAGAGTATGACAGTAAAAAGAACTGTTACTATAAGGTGCATCAGTCTTTCGTGCTGCATGAACTGAATCTGTCTGAGATGCTCTTCCTTTGCGTCTCTGATCTTCTCACTGTCATTTTCCGCAAGAAGACTGTCTATGTATGCAAGATATGCTTTCAGATAT
The DNA here is from genome assembly GCA_045642145.1 of Oscillospiraceae bacterium. Classification (GTDB taxonomy): domain Bacteria; phylum Bacillota; class Clostridia; order Oscillospirales; family Ruminococcaceae; genus HUN007. Next base: position 24,892 of record JAZUIH010000110.1, read on the forward strand.
TTTCTCATATCGGTACCCCCTCCGTTTCAGTTGTGGTCAAATTGTTATTTTTCTGATGAATCTCTGCTGTCTTCAGCAGACCTGCTTTTGTCTGCAGGAAGTTTTTCAAAGAGTATCGGAATTATAAATCCGATAACTGCGAGAACTATGCCTGTTATTCCTTCAGCGTCAGCTCTGAAGTCTGACGGGAAGATTGTGAGAAGGGAACCGACGATGAGTCCGATGATTACTGCGTATGTTCCCTGTCTGAATTTTCTGAGAAGAACTGAGATGATCTTTGCGCCTGAGAGAATGCCGATTACCGCTCCCACACCTACAGGAATGATAAGAGCGAAGTTAAGGTCTTTGACAGCGCCGATTGTTGTTTCATACATACCCATGATTGTGAGCATAAGCGAGCCGCTGAGCCCCGGTATAACCATTGAAACAGCTGCTACAAAGCCGCCTGCAGCAAGCTTGACGGCAAGAGCAGGTGAGAACTCTGTCTGAGCTGCCTTTTCGGCCATCTCTGCGTTTTCAAAGAAAAACATAACCACCATGACTGCAAACGCAAGTACAAAAGGGATGATGTTTACCGGATTGAACTTCTTTTCCGATGTGCATTCCTTCCAGATGGCAGGAAGACTTCCGACAACGATTCCTGTGAGAGCAAGGCTTGTCGGAACCGGATGATTGTCAAAAAGCCATGAGAGTCCGACTGCTGTTGCAAATACGCCGGCAACCATGCCGATCCCGAGGAAAATCAGGAAGAATATATTCTTCTTCAGCTTTGCAATGCTGAGTGAGATAGCGTTGAGAAGCTGATCGTAGATTTTGAGTATTACGGCCATTGTGCCGCCGCTGAATCCAGGGATTACAAATGCCATTCCGAGGGCTGCGCCCTTGAGAACTGTTATGATATTTTTCATTTCTGTGCCTCCGTTTTTTGCTTTTAATGTACATACCTTATTATAGTACATGGCAGTACGCTTGTCAATCTGTGACTGTTTACAGGGAAAGAAAATACCGCACATGCAAAGGGGGAATGCATGTGCGGTATCGTTTGATGAAAATATAGGGGAAAATGAAAAAAGTACAAAACCGAAATTCGGATTCCGGTTTTTAAGAAATGGTTAGGTTAATTAAAAATTAAGTTAAACTACCTTATCTCTATTATATCTTTTGGCGGCAATAAAGTCAAGAGAAAATTAGAAAAAACAAAAAATTTTCTATTTAAATTTTTTGAATTGTATATCAGGCACTGAATTACATGATACATGTTGAAAATACTGTACCACATCAACAAACCTGAAAATAATTCTAAAAAAGTGTTGACACTGATATACCGGTGTGATATAATATAAAAGTCGTCGGACGACAGACAACAAACTGGGGCGTCGCCAACCTGTAAGGCAGTGGACTCTGACTCCACCATTCCGAGGGTTCAAATCCTTCCGCCCCAACTTTTATAAGCAAGTTGCAGAGGTAGCTTGCTTATTATTTTGTAAAAAGATATTTCTCACTAAATCGTGTTTTTCTCATATATTTCCTTATGAAAAGCCACTGCGTAAGCAGTGGCTTTTCATTTTATGACCACAGCTCTTCTAATTCATAAGTATTTGTGATATAATGATATAGTCAGCGGAAGTTAGATACACCGCTGACCACAGCATATCCTGGTGCATTCCGCAGTCTGCAGCGATGTTCAGGATTAGAGTAAACGACAAATGGCCGTTTACTGTCAGCGGATGTGCAGGGCAGTATTAATAAAATAATTACAGTGAATGTCAGGTTTATTTTGACGTTCACTATTAAGTTAAGGAGATGATAGCAGTGACTGATACGTCAGTTATAATAGTTGCAGCCGGCAGTTCAACACGAATGCAGGGGACTGACAAGCAGCTGGCTGAGGTCGGCGGTATGCCTGTGATAGTAAGGTCCATGCTTGCCTTTGAAAAATGTGAAAGTGTTCTCGAGATAATAGTGGTAACCCGTGAGGAATGCATTGAAAAGTTCAGGGCTCTCGCTGCAGAATACGGCGTAAGCAAACTTTCCTGCGTTGTCGCCGGCGGAAACACCCGTCAGGAGAGTGTTACAAACGGTGTCAGAAAAATATCTGATGAGGCTAAAATGATTGCAGTACATGACGGTGCCCGTCCGCTTGTTACTCCGGAAAACATAGAACGTACAATTACGGATGCCAGGGTTTTCAGCGGCGCAGTACTCGGAGTTCCTGTAAAGGATACGATAAAGGTCGTGTCAGACGGACTTATTCAGGATACACCTCCGCGTTCATCGCTGTACATTACACAGACACCACAGGTATTTAAACGTTCAGTATATATGAGAGCTCTTGAATTTGCAATGCGGAATTACCTTGACTTCACTGATGACTGTCAGCTTGCCGAGGCAATGGGCGTCAAAGTATATATGACAACCGGAGACTATAAGAATATAAAAATAACAACACCTGAGGATATTGCCATTGCAGAGGCGATTCTTGGTTCACAGGGAGGAAACACTATGTTCAGAACAGGACACGGATACGATGTTCACAAACTGGCTGAAGGAAGGAAACTCATATTCGGCGGAGTGGAGATTCCTCATGAAAAAGGCCTTCTCGGACACTCGGATGCTGATGTGCTTGTGCATGCGGTTATGGATTCGCTGCTGGGTGCTGCTGCTCTCGGGGATATCGGAAAGCATTTTCCTGATACTGATGAGGCCTACAGAGGCGCGGACAGCCTGAAGCTTCTTGAGAGAGTTGCCGGGATAATCGGTGAAAAAGGCTTCAGAATTGAAAACATTGACGCGACAGTCATTGCCCAGGCTCCGAAGCTTGCTCCGTTTATAGAAACCATGCGTATAAATATTGCCGCATCGGCCGGATGCGATGTTTCCGCTGTTAATGTAAAGGCAACAACGGAGGAACATCTCGGATTTACAGGAGAAAAGCTCGGTATATCAGCTCATGCGGTATGCCTCATTTCAAAAGGATAAGAAAATATGGTAAAGCAGGTAGTAAGAGACCCTATATTTTTACGTGCAAAGTCATCACCGGCAGGCCCTGAGGATGCTCAGACAGTTCAGGACCTTCTTGACACGGTAAAGGCGAACAGTGCGCACTGTGTCGGAATGGCTGCCAATATGATAGGCGTTACGAAGACGATTCTGGTGGCGCTTGTATCAGGAAAGTACAGGGTTATGATTAATCCGGAGATCACTGACCACTCAGCTGAGTACTATGAAACTGAGGAGGGCTGTCTGTCACTTCCGGGAACAAGACCGGTCAGAAGGTATAAAAAGATTCATGTTACATATCTTGATGAGAACTTCAGGGAAAGAAAAGGTACCTTCAGGGATTTTGAGGCACAGATTATTCAGCATGAAATTGATCATTTCAGTGGAATTCTGATATAAATTTCCGTTACAGTACTTTTTACTGTTAAGAAAATTATATTTTTATCACCGATATGTTCAGAAAATAATAAAATATACTGTTGAATTTTATCTTAAGAAGAGATTTGTGAAATTCTGAAAAAAATTTTCAGAAAAATAGTGCAGACAAAATAATTTTGTGGTATAATATATTGTGAAGAATAACTGCCCGTCTGTAAACTAACTGTACAGACTGATTATATACTCTTTAATCCGGGGCGGATATTCAGGCAATAATTTAATAATTAAGAAAGAGGTTGTTTAAAATGTCAAAGATTGATTTAACAAAGTATGGCATCACAGGTACAACAGAAATCGTTCATAACCCATCTTTCGAAGTTCTCTTCGAAGAAGAAACAAAGGCTTCAAACGAAGGCTTCGAAGTTGGTCAGAATACTGAACTCAACGCTGTAAACGTAATGACAGGTATCTATACAGGTCGTTCACCTAAAGACAAGTACATCGTTGAAGATGCTAACTCAAAGGACACAGTATGGTGGGATTCTGCTGAATATCCAAACGATAACCACAAGATGACAGAAGCTACATGGGCTACTGTTAAGGATATCGCAAAGAACGAACTTTCAGGCAAGAAGCTTTTCGTTGTTGACGCTTTCTGCGGCGCTAACAAGGATACAAGAATGGCTGTTCGTTTCATCATGGAAGTTGCATGGCAGGCTCACTTCGTAAAGAACATGTTCATCATTCCTACAGAAGAGGAACTCGCTTCTTTCGAACCAGACTTCATCGTATACAATGCTTCAAAGGCTAAGGTTGAAAACTACAAGGAACTCGGCCTTAACTCAGAAACATGCGTAGCATTCAACATCACAAGCAAGGAACAGGTTATCGTCAACACATGGTACGGCGGCGAAATGAAGAAGGGTATGTTCTCAATGATGAACTACTACCTCCCGCTCAAGGGTATCGCTTCAATGCACTGCTCAGCTAACACAGATATGAACGGCGAAAACACAGCTGTATTCTTCGGCCTCTCAGGTACAGGTAAGACTACACTTTCAACAGATCCTAAGAGACTCCTCATCGGCGATGACGAACACGGCTGGGACGACAACGGCGTATTCAACTTCGAAGGCGGCTGCTATGCTAAGGTTATCGGCCTTGACAAGGAATCAGAACCAGACATCTTCAACGCTATCA
>JAZUIH010000111.1:0-11957 GCA_045642145.1 Oscillospiraceae bacterium
TTTCTTCCCTGCTGCTCTGAGTCTGTCAGCAGTTTCACGGCAGAGACCTGCTATTGTTCCAAGAGTGATGATTATATAGTCAGCATCCTCTGTTTTGTATGTATCAATAAGTCCTGAATACTTCCTTCCGAAGATATCCACGAACTTCTTTTCAGTTTCGCTGATTACTGAAACTGAGTTCTTCAGAGCACGGTGCTCCTTGTACTTGAAAATATAGTTGTAGTCAGGTCCGGCAGAAAACGCCATGTTTTTAGGATTCTCCGGGTCAAGCCTGTTTTCTGTTACAAACGGCTCAAGGAATCTGTCTGCATCAGCTGCATCCGGTATATCAACTTCCTCGTAGGTATGTGTCAGAATAAATCCGTCGAGGTTTACCATAAAAGGTGTTGAGACATCTTTGTGCTCAGCAATCCGGAAGCTCATAAGTGCAAGGTCAAGGGCCTCCTGTGCATTTTCAGCATAGGCCTGAATCCATCCGCTGTCAAGCTGTGAAAGGCTGTCTCTCTGGTCGCCGTAAATATTCCACGGAAGTGCTGTTGAACGGTTGGCGTTCATCATTACTATCGGGAAACGTCCGCCTGATGCATAGTAAAGACACTCTGCCATATAGAGAAGTCCCTGTGATGAAGTCGCTGTAAAGGCTCTGACACCTGAAGCGCTTGCTCCCATTGCACATGAAAGCGCTGAGTGCTCTGACTCAACGTGGATAAATTCTGAATCAAGACTTCCGTTCTCAACCATCTCGGAAAGTCTTTCAACAACTATTGTCTGCGGTGTTATAGGATAAGCGGAAATAACATCCGGTCTCGCGAGACGGACGCCCTCTGCAAAGGCCTCGTCACCTGATAAAAATTTCTTCGCCATTATTTTTCCGCCTCCGTTACTATCGCACCCGGCTTACAGATCTTTGAGCATATTCCGCAGCCCTTGCAGAAGTCATAGTCTATGACAGCCTTTTTGTCTTCGATGCTTATTACTCCGTCAGGACAGTACAGATAACACTGCATGCATCCGACGCATTTTTCTTTGTTTACAACCGGTCTGATACTTCTCCAGCCGCTGTTTTTCGTTACAAGGTATCCGGCTTCAAATGAAGTATCCTCCGGAACCTCGCTGAAACTGAACACTGTTTTTTCTCTGAGATAAGGTTTCATCCAACTGCCTCCCCGTATGCCCTGTGAACTGCAAGTCTGTTTTTCTCCCTGATTTTTTCAGGCATGTATCCGTCAATCGCACGGAAAATATCCTCTTCTGAAACCACGCCTGAAACAACTGAAAGTATGCCGAGCATTACTGTATTTACAGTTGGAAGTCTCAGCTCAGCAGCAAGGCTGTCAGCGTCTGATGTGATTTTTCTGCCGCTGCCCTGTGTCTTTGAATTAACAATAATCTTTCCCTCAGGCTTAAGCAGGTCTGTCAGTGAATCACTGTAAAGAGTTTCATCGAGAACCACTATATAGTCAGCCTTTTCCGTTTCACTTCTGTCTGAAATCTCCTTTGTATCGAGCTTGGTAAATGCCCTTACCGGAGCGCCTCTTCTTTCCGGTCCGAATGACGGAAACGCAAGTCCGCTGTTTTTTTCAGCAGCAGAAGAATATGCGGCGCCAAGGAGTTTTGCTGCTGTAAATGCACCCTGTCCGCCTCTTCCGAGCCATAATATCTCTGTCATGTTTCATGCACCTCACATTAATGAAGAAAGACCTGAATCATGAATTCAGGTCTCTGGTAACTGTATATCAAATACTGTATTCATGCTTTTTCCATACTCAAATTATACAGCATCAATTCCTACTTGTCCAATATGAATTGATAATAATAGGTTATAGAAAAAAGCTATTATACTTCTGTCTGCATTATTTTTCTGTATACTGTCTCAGCAAATGAAGGGTGTACTTCCCCATTCATATCATGCAATCAGTAATCCTCTTCCCCGAGCGTTTCTCCTATGTCCTCCACCGGTTTCTCAAGGCCTTCGATGACAATGCCGTTTTTCTCTGCGTAGTCCCAGAGAGCAGCGTGAATTGCTTCTTCTGCAAGAAGTGAACAGTGAACCTTAACCGGCGGCAGACCGTCAAGGGCTTCCATTACTGCCTTGTTTGTTACCTCGAGAGCCTCATACACTGTTTTGCCCTTTACAAGCTCTGTAGCCATACTGCTTGTGGCAACTGCTGCACCACAGCCGAATGTCTTGAATTTTACATCCCTTATGACCTTGTTTTCATCTATATCAAAATAGATTCGCATTATATCTCCGCACTTTGCGTTGCCTACAGTTCCGACACCGCTTGCATTTTCAATCTCACCTACGTTACGCGGATTTGTAAAGTGATCCATTACCTTTTCGCTGTACATATATACTAACCTCTTTCTTCTTTACTTACCCTGTTTCTTAAGAAAATCCTCATACAGAGGTGACATGCTGCGGAGTCTGTCAACTATACTCTTTAACTCATCAACAACATAGTCAGCATCTTCCTTAGTTGTTTCCTCAGAGATTGTAAGTCTGAGTGAACCGTGTGCTATTTCGTGCGGAAGTCCGATGGCAAGAAGAACATGTGAAGGGTCAAGCGAACCTGAAGTACATGCAGAACCGCTTGACGCGCATATTCCCTTCTGGTCAAGCAGAATCAGAAGAGACTCTCCTTCAATAAATCTGAAGCAGAAATTAATGTTGTTAGGAAGTCTGTCCGTTCTGTGTCCGTTAAGCTTTGCATACGGAATCTCTGACTCAATGCGGTTTATGATATAGTCCCTTACTTCTGTTTCCTTACTGATTCTTTCCTGCATTGTAATTCCTGCAAGTTCAGCAGCCTTACCGATACCGACAATACCCGGAGTATTTGAAGTACCCGCTCTCCTGCCTCTTTCCTGAGAACCTCCGTGAATAAATGATCGTATCTTAATACCCTTGCGGATATACATAATTCCTGTGCCCTTCGGTCCGTTGAACTTGTGACCGCTTGCAGAGAGCATATCTATATTCATTTCATCAACGTTAATCGGAATATGGCCGTATGCCTGAACTGCGTCAGTGTGAAAAAGTGTGCCCTTTTCATGTGCAATTCTTCCTATCTCTGCGACAGGCTCCACAGTTCCTATCTCATTGTTGGCAGTCATAACTGATACCAGTATGGTATCCGGTCTGATTGACTTTTCAAGTTCCTCAAGACTTATTTTACCGTCCGAGTCAACATCAAGATATGTGATTTCATAACCTAGCTTTTCAAGATACTCACATGTATGAAGTATTGCATGATGTTCGATTTTCGTGGTAATTATATGTCTTCCCTTTGACGCATATGCCTCAGCTGCCGCCTTTAGTGCCCAGTTGTCTGATTCGCTTCCGCCTCCGGTAAAATATATCTCCTCCGGCTTTGCGCCAATCAGTGATGCAGCCTGGTTTCGTGCTTCCATAACGGCTTTCTTTCCTTCTGAAGCAAAGCTGTAAACCGCTGACGGATTGCAGTAAACATCAGTGAAATACGGAAGCATTGCGCTTAGTACCGGTTCACTTACCTTTGTTGTTGCTGCGTTATCAAGATATATGATTTTCTTCATCCTGTATCCTTCTTTCTTATATCACCGCCTGCAATCAATTCCTATAATCTCAATAGGAATTGATCGTTCAAAAATACCGGTCACCGTCATAAATACGGCAACCGTTTTTTTGAGCAGGTAAGCATTCTTATTTTACTGCCTCAAATCCGTGCTGAAGATCAGCTATGATATCATCAATGTGTTCAGTTCCTATTGAAAGTCTTACTGTATTCGGCTTAATTCCTGCTGAAAGAAGTTCTTCCTCATTCATCTGTGAGTGAGTTGTTGAAGCCGGGTGGATAACAAGTGACTTCACATCCGCAACATTTGCAAGAAGTGAGAAAAGTTCAAGACTTTCCGTAAATTTCTTTGCAGTGTCAGCGTCGCCCCTGACTTCAAATGTGAAGATCGAACCTGCACCATCAGGGAAGTATCTGTCATAAAGCGCCTTTGCTTTTCCTTCCTCAAGAGAAGGATGATTTACCTTCTCAACCTGCGGATGATTCTTAAGAAATTCAACAACCTTAAGAGCATTGGCAACATGTCTTTCCACTCTCAGTGATAGTGTTTCAAGACCCTGGAGCAGAAGGAATGAGTTGAACGGTGATATAACAGCACCCTGGTCTCTCATAAGTGTTGTACGAATCTTCATGATATATGCAATGTTTCCGCATGCTTCTGTAAATACCACACCATGGTAGGACGGGTTAGGCTTTGAAAGCCCCGGGAACTTGTCGTTCTGAGCCCAGTCAAATTTACCTCCGTCAATGATAACACCGCCCATTACTGTGCCGTGTCCTCCGATAAACTTTGTAGCTGAATGAACAACTACGTCAGCACCGTGTTCAATTGGTCTGAGCAGATACGGTGTGGCAAAGGTGCTGTCAACGATAAGCGGAATTCCGTGCTTATGAGCTACAGCAGATACCGCCTCGATATCAAGAACATCTGAGTTTGGATTTCCCAGTGTTTCAGCATAAATAAGTCTGGTCTTTTCTGTAATTGCGTTTTCAAAGTTTGCAGGATTTGAAGGATCAACAAATGTTGTTGTAAGTCCCTGTTCCCTGAGTGTGTTTGAAAGAAGATTGTATGAACCGCCGTAAAGGTTTGTGGATGCTACAATGTGGTCGCCTGCAGTTGCAATGTTCTGAATTGCATATGTAATTGCTGCTGAACCTGATGCTGTTGCAAGAGCCGCTGCACCGCCTTCAAGTGCCGCTATTCTCTTTTCAAAAACATCGGATGTCGGGTTCATAAGTCTTGTATAGATGTTTCCGCTCTCTGTAAGACCAAAACGGCCTGCAGCCTGTGCTGAATCCTTAAATACATATGAAGTTGTTGCATAAATCGGAACTGCTCTTGCATCAGTTGCCGGATCCGGGTTTTCCTGTCCTACGTGAATCTGTAATGTTTCAAACTTATAATCTGCCATAATAAATACTCCTTATCATATAAATATATTTCAATGCGTTTATAATTCATATCTGATTGGTATGTTATAAGTTTATCACGTAATCCATAGTATGTCAATAGGTTTAATATTATATAAAAACAATGACCTGTTATAGTTTCAAACTATAACCACAACAATAACGGCACACAGCAACGTTACGGCAGAAAACTGACGTCTGATTCAGCTTTCCTTGTATTTTAAGGCTTCCTCTATAATTATATCAGTGCTATGTTAAATCTGAAAGCAATGTTATATTAATTCTATGTTAAAGAAGCACTTATTAAAAAAAAATTCCGGCTGAGTATATACACCTCAGCCGGTAAATGTTCAAAGTTCACACTGTGACTTCATAAATATTCTTCTCTTCAATTCCAGGTACATCTTCATTTTTTACGTCATCAATATATCCTGCAGTGTACTCCTTATTCTTCAGGAATGAAAAGCTTACGAGATAACCTTTTTTCTGTTCTCTGCTTTCAAGATATCCGTTCAGCTGCTTTATTCCGTCTTTTCTGTACTGGTCTCCCCGCCAGATTTTCAGTTCTATTATGAACTCCTCATCAAGATACGTCACTACTATATCCATTCGTGAATTGGTTCTGGTCTGAGGTTCAACATAGTAAAATCCGGTTCCGTTTATTATCGGTTTCAGAAAACACAGAAACAGCAGTCTGCCCTGACTCTCTATAAACCTCTCGTCTTCTTCACGGTATTCTGATTTCATAAACGACTGAAAACGATCAAGTACATGCACCATATCCAGACGTCCGTCTTCTTTTATGAACTGGTTTTTCTCATATGATGCTGCTGCATTTTCAGCAATCAGGATTCCTCCAAAATAATCATACAAACATGACTCAAACAGAATATTTGAAATTACCGCCTTCCCGTTTTCTTCTCTCACAATTCCGAACATACTTGCAATAGAAATATCTTCATCATACAGACTAAACGGCACTTCCTTTCCACTGGTTAAAATCTGTTCTGTCTTATTCCTGAGGCCTCTGTAACAGGACATATTTTTTATTATATCATCAAATAACGGCGTACGAAGTTTCAGCAGTGCCTTTGAAGCTTTTTTTACTCCGCCTGCGTTCCATTCCCTGTTTCCCTGCTCATCTATCCATTTACACAGCCAGCTAACAAGATACGGATATCCACTGGTGTAATGATACAATTCCTCACTTATCGCCTTTATATCCATTCCGGTATGAACATCATTCTCGTAGTCGGTAAGCATTGTTGCTATCTCTTCCGGATGAAAGCTCATGTCCACTGTAAAATCAACCGCTATATTCCACGGACTGTTGTATTTTCTCTCCTCATCAGGTCGCAGCTTCAGTTTAAGATTTTTTACATCATAGACTCCCGCAAGGATTACACTTTTGAAAGTAAAATCCTCCCCTTCATTTCCCGAAAGATACTTGTCGCGCAGCATTCCAAGGAAATTAAGAAATACCTGATTGTCAGAGCATTTGTCCATCTCATCTATCATAAGGACTATTTCGTATTTTTCGCAAAGTTCTGTAATCTTATCGCTCAGATATTCAACTGCATTTTTTTCATCATATTCGCCTTCTGTCTTCCATATCTGAACATCATTTTCACTTATGTTTGTAAATCTCATCGATTTTGCCATTCTTGGTATCAGCATTTTTACAAAATCCATATCGGAACAGAAAGGTTTGTCTCCAACTCCCTCAAAACTTATCGCAATAACCTGCATTCTGCTTTTCAGTGTTCGTTTAAGCTGCGATATCGTCGTTGTCTTTCCGTACTGCCGCGAACGGTTGATTGTAAAGTATTCTTCCTGATCTATAAGTTCAATGATTTGATTTAGTTTACTGCTTGTATCAACCATGTAATGCCTGCCCGGTATGCATGTGCCGGTTATATTAAATCTCTTCATCTTCTTCTTCCTCCGCTTCGTCGTTCATGTTACATTTCATTATTTAGTATACCATAAATCGGCTGTGTTATCAACAAAGAAACCGTGTTTTCAGGATTTACGATAACTGCTATTCCGTCAATTGCAAGAACTGTTTCAGAAAGTCCGTTCTTTTCCTCGTCCTTAAGATGACGACTTGAAAGTCCGATATCACATCTTCCTTCTGCTGCAGCCTGAATACCTGCACTTGAGCCAGTGGGATTGTATGTCACCTTTGTTCCGCTGCTGCTCATATATGCTTCGCTGAGATATCCTATTACCTTTTCCATTGACGTTGAGCCGTCTGTTGATACAGTTTTTTCTTCTGTACTTCCGCAACCTGTTAATGCAGCCGCCATAATAAATGCTGTTAAAACTGCTCTGAACTTAACCGAATTTGTCTTCATAGATAATCATTATCCTTTCGCTTATGCTTTGTTTTTTACTGATATATGTTTTGTTTTATTTTATGCAGCATATTCAGTATAGCATTCCGTATGTAAAGTCTGAAATCATTTTTATGTTAATTCTATGTAAATTCAGAAATGCAGAAAACAGCGGCATGCCACAGTACGAAACTGCAGCATGCCGCTGTTTTTTTATAAGATGACAGATTGAAGATATCTTTGCCTGATGAGCATCATTTTCTGCTTATACTCTTTGCTATCCTTTCACCTGCCCACTGAATTACCTGAACAAGAACAATCAGTATTACCACGCAGGCTATCATGATTTCTGTCTGATATCTCTGATAACCGTATCTGTAGGCAAGGTCACCAAGACCACCGCCGCCTACGAGACCTGACATTGCGGAAAATCCAAGAACAGTAATGGTTGTAACTGTTATGTTCACGATAAGTGAGGAAAGTGCTTCCGGAATGAGAATTTTGATAATAACTCTGAGCTTGCCGGCACCTGATGCGATATATGCCTCAAGTACGCCCTGACTAACAGAAGCAAATGAGCTTTCTGAAAGTCTTGCAAAAAATGCGATTGCTGAAATTGAAAGCGGAACTATTACCGCTGATGTACCGATCTTTGTTCCGACGATAAGCTTCGAAAGAGGAAGCAGGAAAATCATAAGAATAAGGAACGGAAGTGACTGTATGATATTAAGAATAACACCTGTCACCTTATTGACTGCTTTGTTTTTTATGAAAAGCTCATTTGATGTTGCAAAGAGAAGAAGTCCGAGAAGACCGCCTATAACTACTGCAAAAACAAGTGAGACTATTACCATGTATGCCGTTTCACCAAGTGATTTAAAAATTTCCTCGCGTACATCCCATATTGCATTAAACATCTGCAACCACCTCCAGCTTTTCTACCTTTTCTCCGATTGCCTTAATCGCAGCCTTTCTTGACTCATCATCACCGATAATGTTTACATAGAGTATGCCAAGAGGCTTCTCTCCTATGTACTCAATCTTACCGTGAAGGATGTTGTAATTAACATTGTATTCCTTGGCCGTTTCAGAAAGAACCGCATCCTTTGCCTTTGAGCCCAGATATGTGAGCTTAAGAATTTCACCGTGAAGTCCCTCAAGAATATTCGCAGGAATAGTGAAGTCATTTGTATGCGCAATAAGCTGCTCTGTAAAATCATTTTCAGGCTTTGTGAAAACTTTGTATACGTCACCGATTTCCACAAGTCTGCCCTGGTTCATTACCGCAACCTTGTCGCAGATATTTTTTACAACGTCAAGCTCGTGAGTGATAATTACAACTGTTACGTTAAGCTCCTGGTTTACTTTTTTAAGAAGCTCAAGTACTGAGGCTGTTGTTTCAGCATCAAGTGCTGAGGTAGGTTCATCACAGAGAAGAATCTTTGTATTGTTGGCAAGTGCTCTGGCAATGGCAACTCTCTGCTTCTGTCCTCCTGAAAGCTTTGCCGGATATGTGTCACGCTTGTCGGAAAGGTTTACGAATTTGAGAAGTTCTGTTACTCTCTTTTCCGTGTCCTCCTTACTCCAGCCTGCGCTTTCAAGTGTGAAGGCTATGTTGCTGAATACAGTTCTGCTCTCAGCAAGATTGAAGTGCTGAAAGATCATACCTACATTTTTTCTGTATTCGCGAAGCTCCTTTCCCTTAAGCTTTGCCACATCCCTGCCGTCGGAAATTACGCTTCCGCCTGTGATGCTCTGAAGTCCGTTTATCGTACGGAGCAGTGTACTCTTACCTGCACCGCTTCCTCCCACTATTCCGAAAACCGAGCCTTCCGGAATGCTGAAGGATACATCGTTTACTGCATTTACTGTCTGTCCCTTATACTTAAAGGAGACCTGTACGTTTTTAAATTCTATCATCTTTTTTACTCCATCTCAGGATACCTGGTGTATCCTTTATATGCTTCTTATAAACTTTCAGAATGCCCGGCTTAATTGTTATAATCAACCGGTCTGTTGAATGCTGTGTAAATCTTTGATTCGTCTTCAATAACTGTTCTGAAGTCATCTGAATGAACTATTGAAACGATATCCTTTGAGAATTCCTTGTCCTTATCCTCTGTTCTTACTGCGATTACATTGTAGTAGCCTTCACCGAGCTGTTCATTGTAAACCGCATCTGCAAGGTTAAGTCCTGCGCTGATTGCGTAGTTTCCGTTGATAACTGCAAGACCAACGCTGTCAAGAACTGTAGGAAGAACTTCCGCATTTACTTCTGTAAATGTAAGCTTCTTAGGGTTTTCTGAAATATCATTTACTGTAGCCTTGCTCTTGTCTATATCATCGCTTAAAGCAATTATGCCTGTCTGTTCAAGAACTCTCAGTGCTCTTGCAAGGTTTGTATCGTCATTCGGGATTGCAACCTCAGCTCCGTCAGCTACTGAAGCGATGTCCTTGTATGATACTGAGAACACGCCCATTGCTGCTGTAGGGATTTCTGTTATGTATGTAAGATCGAGGCTGTGTTCCTCGCTGAACTTCTTGAGATATGTTGAATGCTGGAATGCGTTTACGTCAATTTCCTTTTCTGCAAGCGCGTTGTTCGGAAGCACGTAGTCTGAAAACTCAACGTATGAAACCTTATAGCCCTTTTCCTCAAGCTTTGGCTGAATGCCTTCCTTAAACATGTCTTCATAAGGACCTGCACATACGCCTACGCGGATTGTATTTTCTGACTGAGCAGCCTGTCCGCATCCTGTCATTGTAAGCGCGCCAACTGCTAAAGTACCGATAAGTAATGCTGTTTTTAAGAATGATTTTTTCATGATTTTTTCCTCCTGAAGACTTGTTTAGTGTTTGTCTTTGTTTTATGCTATGTTTATATTATACACGCAAAACCTACAATTGTCCAATATCATATCTGTATAGTAGGTTATAAGCAAAATCTATATCCGAACCAATTTATATACCCCGCTGTTCATTTCGTGTTTACTATCAGAGGATTTGCACGGAGCTAACGCCTGCAGGATTTCATTACTCACGCAGTATAAAAATAACCGTCGCGGAACTGCTCCGCGACGGTCTGTGTATCTTTTATTTTGGTTATCTGCAGCAGTCTGCGATTTCAACGGAACGATTATCTGTTACGCGTTCGAGAACTGCATCAAATCTGTCACCGTGAACCGTATAGCTGTCCGGCACACCGTCAAAGAACTTAAATGAACGTTCAATCAGTGCATCAGTATCAGTTTCAGGCTTAAGAATTCCGATGTTATGAAGATCAGTTACAACATTCACCAGAGCATCATATCCGCCCTGTACACTTGGGATGTACTTGTAGCCTTTGAGAATTTCAGCATTTGCTGCTGCATCACCGCTGACATAGTTTCCGTCAATCTGAATCTGTGCTGTTTCCTCCGGATGCTCTGCAACCCATGCGGAAGCCTTCAGTACTGCTCTTGTATAGGCAGCAGCAACATCAGGATGCTTCTCTGCAAGCTCAGTGGAAACAAAGCTTACGCAGCAGTATTCATCAGCATACGGTTTTGTTACAGCTGTATCAAGAAGTGTAACGAGTCCGTATTCCTCTGCGGCATTTGTTGCAACAGGGTCAGGTGTTGAAATGGCATCAACAGCACCGTTAAGAAGTGCAACCGGCTGGTCAGTTACGCTGTACACTGCAAAGGAAACCTCATCTGCAGACGGATCAGTGTTCACACCTGCTGCATGAAGTGCTCTCTTTGCTGTGATGCACTCAGAACTTGCAAGTGATGCAACACCGATTGTCTTTCCCTTTAAGTCCTCAATCGATTTTATACCTGAGTCTGCTTTAACAAGAATCTTTGTGCATCCTGTATGCATTCCTGAAGTCATTACAAGATTAAGGCCGCTTTCAATCGGCTGAATAAACTTTCCTACAAGACCAAATCCGCAGTCAATTGAACCTGCGCCAAGCGCTGCCTGAATGTCACCGCCGCCGAAGTCAACTCGTTCCCACTTGATTCCTTCTTCATCAAGATAGCCTTTTTCCATTGCTACCTGAAGAGGTGCATGACAAAGTGCGCCCTGTGTTTCGCCGACCTTAAGTACATATTCTCCGTCGCTCTGACCAGCGCTGCCGCATGCAGTAATTACCACAGACAGTGCTGCTGCTGTTGCAGCTGCTGTAATCTTCTTTAAAAATGTAAATTTCATAATAACAAACCTTTCTGCTGTAAAAGTATTTTTGGCTTTTAAATATTGTATTCAACTTCTGCTTCCTTGCCCGCAAAGTCAAGAATCTTAAGAATCTCACTTCTTAATCTGATAAACTCAGGATTGTTTCTGTCTCTTGGCTGGCTGAGCTTTACATCGAGAACCTTTTCTATTTTTGCAGGTCTCGGAGTCATTACAACAATTTTGTCTGACAGATAACCCGCCTCGTCAACGTCATGTGTAACCATCACCATTGTCATGTTCTGCTCGGAACGGATGCGGAGCAGCTCGTCCTGCATGTTCATTCTTGTGAAGGCATCAAGTGCGCCAAGTGGTTCATCAAGAAGCAGAGCCTTTGGATGTCCTATAAGTGCTCTTGCAAGTGATGCTCTCTGGCACATTCCTCCTGAAAGCTGATGCGGATAGGATTTTTCAAAGCCCTTTAAGCCAACCAGCTCCA
>JAZUIH010000112.1:0-6103 GCA_045642145.1 Oscillospiraceae bacterium
CTTCGCTGCATG
Organism: Oscillospiraceae bacterium; assembly: GCA_045642145.1. GTDB lineage: Bacteria > Bacillota > Clostridia > Oscillospirales > Ruminococcaceae > HUN007. The sequence goes on from JAZUIH010000112.1 coordinate 13, forward strand.
GGAAAAAACCGGCATGAAGATGGGTCTTATGTACGAAGTTGCTCTCAACATCGAAGGTTACCGTTCAAGCGGTAAGGCTAACGTTAAGAAGAATGATCTTCAGTTCAACACCGGCGGCGGTGGCGGCGGTATCGCAATCGAAACTCCTCCGTCATCAGCTGAGAAGGATCCTTCAATGACAGATGTACCTGCAGGTTCAGGTGTGACAACAGACTGCGAAAGCTCAGCAGGCGGCTGGACATCCCGTGGTGACAGTGTAAAGACCGGTCTCACAGGCGACCAGAAGCACGGCGGCTCAAAGTCACTGGCTGTAACAGGAAGAAAGAACTCATGGAACGGTATCCAGAACGCTTCTTCAGAACTTAAGGCAGGCGGTCTTTATTCATTTGAATCATACGTAACATATTCAGATTCATCAGTCAGCTCAGGCGGATTTACAGTCGGAATTCAGTATGACAAAAACGGAACAACTCACTACGATGATATCGCAAGTGCATCAACTTCAGCCGGAAAATGGGTTAAGCTCGGTGATGCATTTACAGTTCCTTCAGGCGCAGAAAATATTTCACTCTATATCCAGACAAAATATACAGAAAACGATACACCTGCTGATCTTATTAATTTCTATGTTGATGATATCAAGCTTACTGACGGCACAGGCAATACCGGCAGCAGCGGCACATCAGAAGAATCAGGAACAACAGGCACAATAGGAAATACAGGCACTTCAGCATCCGGAAGCATTATGGAAGAGGCAAAGGCTAATTTCACAGCAACTGTTCCGGGTGACATGAAGACAGGCGACACAGGCAAGCTCACAAAGATTCAGTACTTCTCAAAGAAGGCTAACAGAAACAAGCCTGCCAACGTATGGCTTCCTGCCGGATACACAGAAGGTAAAAAATACCCTGTTGTATATATGAACCACGGTGTAATGGGCGGAGAAGATGATATGGTAAAGGGATGGAGCATCACAGAAATGGCTTCAAACCTTATCAAAAAGGGCGAAGTTCAGCCGTTTATCATTGTATTTACACAGATGTACACTGATCCGGGCGCAGAAAGACCGGCAGGCATTACACAGGATGCAATGGATCACTATGATGACTTCCTCTATGACCTTACAGAGAGCCTTATGCCGTACATGTCAGAGCACTATTCAGTAGCTGAAGGCAGAGACAATACTGCCATCGCCGGCTTCTCAATGGGCGGACGTGAGTCACTCTACGTTGGCATGATGGCATGTGACAAGATTGGTTACGTATGTGCATCATCACCGGCTCCTGGTATCGTTCCTGCAAAGGATATGTTCCTCAATCACCGCGGAAGCATGACAGAGTCAGAGTTTAAGTTCAAAACAGCTCCTTATCTGCTTATGATCGGCGGAGGTACAAACGACAGCGTTGTAGGTACATTCCCTAAGCAGTACAGTGACCTCTACAAGAAGAACGGTCAGGATCATATCTGGTTTGAAGTACAGGGCGGCGGACATGACGCAAGCGTAGGTACTCCGCTTTTCTATAATTTCTTCAGAAATATATTCAAGGCTTCATCAGCACAGCAGCCTGCAGTAACAGAACCTGCAGTTACCGCTCCTGTAGTTACAGAGCCGGTTGTTACAACAACAAAGAAGCCTGAAACAACTACACCGGCTCCGCAGAATACTGCCGGAGATGTTGACGGAAACGGAGTTGTAAACACCGTTGATATCGTAGCACTTATGCAGTACATGGTAGGCCAGACACAGCTTACTTCAGCTCAGGTTAAGTCAGCTGACTTAAACGGAGACGGAAAAATTTCAATTATCGATCTTATCAAATTAAAAAATATGCTTATCTGAGGAAACACTGGTCTGACTCCACCTTACTTTCTCTTAACGGAAAACTCAGAAACCAGTGATTCCGCAATCAATCCGGAAAACAGACAACCCTCACAGTACGTCAGTACCGTGGGGGTTGTTTGTTTTACTGAATATTATATGTTTTTATTACACAATATGACTATTGAAAATATCGTACAAAAGAAGTATAATTAAAAAGTGCATTTTTATGTATATACACTATTTGATTAAATTCATGAAAGGATTAACTTATGAAGAAACTTTTACTGGGAAATGCTGCTTTTGCACGCGGTCTTTATGAAGGCGGATGCAGGTTTGTATCAAGCTATCCGGGAACACCTTCTACAGAGATTACTGAAGAAGCTGCAAAGTACAATGAAATATATGCTGAATGGGCACCTAATGAAAAGGTTGCCATGGAGGCAGCCCTCGGTGCATCAATGGCCGGCGCAAGAGCTTTCTGCGGAATGAAGCATGTTGGCCTCAACGTTGCTGCAGACCCGCTCTATACCGCATCATATACAGGTGTAAACGGTGGACTGGTAATAGCAGTTGCCGATGACCCAGGCATGCATTCATCACAGAACGAACAGGATTCACGTCACCATGCCATCGCTTCAAAGGTTCCTATGCTTGAACCTTCAGACTCTCAGGAATGCAGGGATTTTGTTATGGAAGCGTATGAAATCTCAGAGAAGTTTGACACACCTGTTATAGTAAGAACATCAACAAGAATAGCTCACTCACAGAGCGTTGTTGACTGTCAGGACAGAGCTGAAAGGGAGCTTATCGAATACAGAAAGCAGCCTCAGAAGTTCGTAATGATGCCTGCATATGCAAAGGGCAGACATGTGTTTGTTGAGGAGAGAACAGCAGGACTTACAGAGTTTGCTGAGACAAGCGCCCTTAACAGAACTGAAATAAATCCGGGAACAAAGAGAGGTATCATAACAAGCGGAGCTGCGTACCAGTACGCTAAGGAAGCCCTTGGTGAAACTGCTTCATATCTCAAGCTCGGTATGGTAAATCCTCTTCCTGTAAAGCTTATTCAGGACTTTGCCTCAAAGTTTGACGAGGTTATTGTTATAGAGGAACTCGATGATGTAATTGAAACACACTGCCGTAAGATAGGCGTAAACGCAAGGGGCAAGGAGATTTTCGGCTTTATCGGTGAGATTTCACAGACTGTTGTTGCAGAGAAGCTTCTTGGCAGAAAAAATGACAGTGTTTCACTTGATGAGGATATTCCGGTAAGACCTCCGGTAATGTGTGCAGGCTGCCCTCACAGAGGCGTATTCTATGCACTTTCAAAGAACAAAATCACTGTATCAGGTGATATCGGCTGCTATACCCTCGGTGCTGTTGCTCCGCTTAACTCAATGGACTCAACTATCTGCATGGGTGCATCAGTATCAGCACTTCACGGATTCAACAAGGTTCTCGGTGAAAAGGCGGAGAAGCGCTCCGTTGCAGTTATCGGTGACTCAACATTTATGCACTCCGGTATAACAGGACTTGTAAATATCGCTTATAACGCAACAAACTCAACAGTAATCATTCTTGACAACTCTATTACAGGCATGACGGGACATCAGCAGAACCCTACAACAGGCATGAACCTCAAGGGTGATCCGGCTGCAGCAGTTAATCTTGAGGAGCTCTGCAGAGCTGTCGGAATAAAGAGAGTCAGAGTTGTTGACCCGTATAAGCTTGAGGAAACTGAGAAGGCAGTTCTTGAGGAGCTTGAAGCCGATGCTCCTTCAGTAATTATTTCAAGAAGACCATGTGCGCTTCTCAAGTACGTGAAGCACAATCCTCCTCTTAAGGTTGAAGAGGACAAGTGCAGAGGCTGCAGAATGTGTCTTAAGCTCGGATGTCCTGCAATCTCGGTTAAGGACGGAAAGGCTGTAATCAACCATACTCAGTGCGTGGGCTGCGGCATATGTGCCGAACTCTGTAAGTTTGACTCCATTGTAAATCAGTAACAGAAAGGAAAAATAATCATGGAAACAAAATCTGTAATGATCGTAGGCGTCGGCGGACAGGGCTCACTTCTTGCATCAAGACTCCTCGGAAACGTAATCCTTGCAAAGGGCTATGATGTAAAGGTTTCAGAGGTTCACGGCATGTCACAGCGCGGCGGTTCCGTTGTTACCTATGTAAAATACGGTGAGTGCGTAAACTCACCTGTAATAGAAAAGGGTGAAGCTGATCTGATCATCTCCTTCGAACAGCTTGAGGCTGCAAGATGGCTTCCGTATCTTAAGAAGGGCGGAAAGATTATCACATCTGACCAGAAGCTTGATCCTATGCCTGTAATTACAGGCGCTGCCGAATATCCTGAAGACCTTATAGGAAAGCTTAAGGCAAAGGGTGCGGACGTAATATCAGTTGACGCACTTTCACTCGCAGAGGAAGCAGGAAATGCAAAGGCATCAAACGTTGTCCTCATGGGTGTGGTATCAAGGAAAACTGACTTTGAGGAGGAAGTATGGCAGACAGCTCTTGAGCAGTGCGTTCCGCCGAAATTCCTCGAACTCAACAAAAAGGCTTTTGCACTCGGACAGGCTGCTGCAGAGTAAGTGCAGGGGATTCTGAAACAGCGCGAAGCATATTTTTCAGTACACAGCCAGTACCCGGAACCGGGTGCTGAGAAAATACTATATTCAGGGAGGTATATTACCAATGGAAAGATACTTTAACAAAGAAATTGAAACAATGTCACGCGAGGACATGAAAAAGCTTCAGGACGAAAGACTCGTAAAGCAGGTTAAGCACGTATGGGACAACGTTCCTTACTACCGTCAGAAGATGGAGGAGAAGGGTGTAACACCTGATGATATCAGATCAACTGATGATCTTTACAAGCTTCCGTTCCTCTCAAAGGCTGATCTCCGTGATGCATATCCTTACGGACTTCTTGCAAAGCCTCTCTCAGACTGTGTGCGTATCCAGTCAACAAGCGGTACAACAGGCAAGAGAGTAGTTGCCTTCTACACACAGAACGATATCGATCTCTGGGAGGAATGCTGCGCAAGAGCTATCACGGCAGCAGGCGGTACAAACGAAGACGTTTGTCAGGTATGCTACGGCTATGGTCTCTTCACAGGCGGCCCTGGTCTTAACGGCGGTTCACACAAGGTAGGCTGTCTTACACTTCCTATGTCATCAGGAAATACTGAAAGACAGATTCAGTTTATGATGGACCTCAAGTCAACAATCCTCTGCTGCACACCTTCATATGCTGCATATATCGGTGAAGCATTTAAGGAAATGGGTTACAAGCCTGAGGACAACTGCCTCAAGGCCGGTATCTTCGGTGCAGAACCATGGACAGAGGAAATGAGAAGAGAAATCGAAAAGTCACTCGGAATCAAGGCTTACGATATTTACGGCCTTACAGAAACAAGCGGTCCTGGCGTATCATTTGAGTGCAGTGAGCAGACAGGTATGCACATCAACGAAGACCACTTCATCGCTGAAATCATTGACCCTGAAACAGGTGAGGTTCTCCCTGAAGGCGAAAAGGGTGAGCTCGTATTCACAAGCATTACAAAGGAAGCATTCCCGCTTCTCAGATACAGAACAAGAGATATCTGCGTACTTTCAAGAAAGAAGTGCTCATGCGGCAGAACACTCGTAAAGATGGCAAAGCCTATGGGAAGAAGTGATGATATGCTTATCATCAGAGGTGTAAATGTATTCCCTTCACAGATTGAGACAGTTCTCATTGCACAGGGATACTCACTCAACTACCTCATCGAGCTTGACAGAGTAAACAACACTGATACTTTTGATGTTTCAGTTGAAATGAAGCCTGAGCAGGCTGACGATGCATCATTTGATGTAAAGGCTAACGAAGCATCACTCGGAGCAGCTATCAGGACTATTCTCGGCATTAACCCTAAGGTACATCTTGTTCAGCCTAAGACTATCACAAGAAGTGAAGGCAAGGCTGTAAGAGTAATCGACAAGAGAAAGCTTGTATAATCAGCGCAGACGTGGTTTGCATTACTGATACCCGGTTCATTTATGTACCGGGTATTTTGCATTACAGCGGCTTTGATTTGGTGTTAATATACAAGTTTGCAATGTTCAGATTGTGCATTTATACAAAGTGAAGTCTGCCGTGCAACAAACTGAGGGGTAAACTGACACTTATATTATGAAACGTGAAACAATGCATTGATGGTTTCAGAAAACAAAGGAAGTGGAAAAAACGCAGATGAAGACGGATGATTTTAAAAAGGA
>JAZUIH010000113.1:0-22475 GCA_045642145.1 Oscillospiraceae bacterium
TACTCGGCTGGCGACGGCCCGGGAAGATAGATAGACGCCGGCACAAATATTCCTCCGTAGCTCAGTCGGTAGTAGCACCTGACTGTTAATCAGGGTGTCACTGGTTCAAGTCCAGTCGGGGGAGCCAGTAAGACGAATCACGTTTTGTGATTCGTCTTTTTTTTTATACGCATCGTTACAGAAATAAGAAAATAATGTGACATTTGTAACTGCATTCTGTGACTGATGACATATTTCATTTTAACAGGTACTGTGATACAATAAGGATACAGTAAAAATATCAAAGAGGGAGTGAAGTATTATGACAGCATTAATGATTACATTTGTTATAGCATGGTTAGTGTTTCCGTTTTTCGGCGTACCGTATTCCATTGTCAAACACAACGAATGCAGTAAGCTGAAAAAACAGCTCGAAGCACTGGAGTTCGAATTAACGAAGCTTAACTCGCGTTCGGCACATAACAGGGCGACCGGTTACAGTGCTGCTCCGGTTCAGCCGGAACTTCCGTCAGAAGCTGTTTCTGATACATATATAAAAGCAGAGGAAGCACAGGTTCCGGAAACTGCAGCCGAATCAGCAGTTCTGACCTTCAGCGAAGAGGAAACTTTAATGCATGATCATCCTGCTGATGATTTTCTCCCGTCTGACGAAGCTGTTAATCAGAAATCCTATACAAAGGCTAAGAATATATCCGGCCTGCTTATTACAGGTGTATCCCTTGTACTTCTTGCAGGACTTATATTTGTAACAACAAACTGGAATACTATCGGTGAAGGCTTCAAGATTTTTATAATCATGCTTGCAACCGGAATGTTTTTCGGAGCATCAGCTTTTACAGAGAAGAAACTCGGACTAAAATCAACCGGAAAAGGATTTTTCATTCTCGGAACACTGTTCATTCCGATAACATGTGTTTCATTTTTCTTCTTCGAAATATTCGGAAGCTGGTTTTCATTTAACGGAGAGGGCATAGGTCTTGCTCTTATGTCAGTGTTTCTTTCGTGTTCACTGTCATGCTTCATGATAACCCGAAAGTACAAAACAGTTCCTTCAGCATTTGCTGCCATGATGTTCATCTCTGCAGCGGTTATTTCATTTGGGTTCTTTACAGAATGGCTGCCGGCGTTCATGATTATAACAGTTTCCTACTCAGCTATGCTTTTAGCAGTAAGAAAGGAAAGTCTTATAAAGCACGAAGTTCCTTTTGCATATATTAATGTATTCGGACTGTTTTCAAGAATAAATGCGTTTGTAATGGCGTTTACAGGTTTCACTTATGCAGCGTCAGAGGGAAGTACCTGGACTATGGCAGCAGCAGTTTTATTTGCACTTGCGGTTACAGTATTTATCCAGCTCACTACTGAAAATAAAACAGCAGATATATTATGCAGAATATTAACAGCAGCAGAGTATATCATCTTTGCGTTTATAGTTTCTGATTCGTTCAGTCATGCGTTTAATGATACTTCATTTTCACTTGTATTGGTATGTATGATGATACCGGCAGCTGCAGTAAGCATTTTTGTTCCTGCATTAAAATCACAGATTACATCATCTGTTCTGAATTCATTTATATTTCTCTACTCAATGGCCCTATACAGTGACGTACATCCGCTTTGCAGTCTGATTATCATAGTCATGACTGTTACTTCTGCACTTTGCTTCAGCTCTGTTCCGGCTGCTGTCCAGGCTTCTGTTTATTCAGTGCCGCTTCTCTGGCAGTTCTTCAGTCTGATGAATATCAGTGATGAGAATACCGCATTTATTATATCACTTGCAGTTTCAGTTTTCTTTGCGGGTTCAGTCCTGTTAAGCAGAAAATCTTCATCCCTTAAGTCAGTGGCTGTAATTTCAGGAATCTATACGCTGTTTATTCCGGTTATTTCAGGAATAATATTCTGCGACAGACTTATGAATCTCAGCAGTATCCTGACTGCAGCTGCAGCCTTCGGTGCTGTATCATATATAAGCTTCAGAAATAACAACAGTGCCGTTAAGGTACTGTCAGCTGTTGCTTCATCTGTATGTCTCCAGATATGTGCGCTGCTGTTGTTTACTGAACATTTATTTATACGTTCTTTAATGCATTCATATAATGATTCAGACATGTTCTTCCTGTACATATGCGTATTTGCAGTGACTGCAGCTGTTGCAGCTGCCGGTGTACTGATCCACAGATCAGATGAGTCATCAGGAAAAACAGTTGTTTACACTTCAGTATTTATTACACTTGTTACTGCCTTAATTAACGGACCTGACAGTGACGGGCTCTGGCCGTTTGTCTTTAAAACAGTATTTATTGCATACCTTGCTGTATGCGGTATGGTTTCAGGAAAGATTTCATCAAAGGTATTTTATTCTCTGGCATCTGTTGTTGGTGCATATGCGCTTGCGACACAGAATTTTATAGAAATATCCGATGTTATAAAGCCTGAGTACTGCATATTCTGCAGCTTTGTTCCTTACTTCTTCCTGTTCAGACTGTTCCGCGAAAACAAAAAGACTGTAAATATGATTATGTTTGTGCAGTCCTGTATCTGCATGTTTATTCTTGGATTAGGTGCGATTGAAAGCGAAAATCTTGTTCACGCGCTCACAATTGGTATTGTCAGCGTGGCAGTAATAATGGTTTCAGCATTTACAGCGGACAGAAAGTGGAGAGTTTTCGGAACAGTTTCACTTGTACTGCTTGTTCTCTATATGACACGTGATTTCTGGGCATCACTTGCATGGTGGGTATATCTCCTTGTGGCAGGTATTATTCTCATAGCATATGCTGCATTCAACGAATACTGCAGAAAAACCGGTTCTGAAAATATTATTAAAAATGCAGTTAAGTCAGTATTTTCACGTTCTTCAGACCGTTAAGGTAAAATGACTTTTTTCCGGCTGTTTCTGAATTTGCATTTTTTCTGTATATGTGATACAATATCATTAATCTGAATGCAGAGCGTTCAGGGTATCCGGTAAAACCGGAAACAGACAAAAATCTGTATTTTCTTAAAAAGGAGACGGTAATATGAAAATAACGCTTAATCCTGATGAGGAAATTGTAAAGAGAGTCAGGGAAGGTCTTGAGCGTACAGGCGGGTATTGTCCGTGCAGACTGCAGAGGACAGAGGAAAACAAGTGTATGTGCAGAGAGTTCAGGGATCAGATTGCAGATCCTGAGTTTGAGGGATTCTGCCACTGTATGCTTTATTTTAAATCAAAAGAGGACGGAAAGGAAGGATAACTGCAATGGCTGAAGTAGTAATAACAAATGATAATTTTGAAAAAGAGGTACTCAATTCAGAGATACCGGTTCTGCTTGATTTCTGGGCAGTATGGTGCGGCCCGTGTCAGATGATTGCTCCGGTTATAGCAGAAATTGCTGAGGAATACGAAGGCAAAGTCAAGGTTGGAAAGGTAAATGTTGATGAACAGCCTGAGCTTGCCGGTACATTCGGAATTAAGAGCATACCTACAATAGTTGTAATGGAAAACGGCCAGGTAAAGGATGCAGCCCTTGGATACCGTCCGAAGGAAGAGATTATATCAATGCTCTGAGCATCCGGTACTCAGATTTCTGCAAGGCAATAAAACAGCACATCAGATTTTCACAGATGCGTTATGCATGTGATATCTGATGTGCTGTGTTTTTTATTGTTATGAGTGCAGAAAGCATAGCTGCCAGCGAAACCAGGCTGCTTAGTCCTTTATAAGGTATGCTCTGCACGGTGAACCGTCGGATGCTGAGAGGCAGAGAGGGGCGGCACTGAGGAAATAGCTTCCTTCCTTTACGTCCCTGAGAACTATGCCTTCAAGGAGAACAGCACCTGCACCAAGGAGAATCATGTGGACTTCCTTAGGGGCATCCTCAGGACCTACGGTCTGACTTTCATTTCCCACAAGGAGAACTCCTGCGTCTGCAAATACACGGGCAGCATCAGCAGTAACAGTTGACTTTCCTCCGATGAGGATTCGCTTTTCAGAGTCAAGAGCTCTTGCTCTGCTGAGTATGCTTTTAGCGTCATTCGCAGTAACATCTCCCTGATGCTCTGTGACAAAACATCTGCCGACAAAAGGGACGAGACCGGCCTGATCGATGGTTTTTCCGCTGTCTATAAAGTGGTAAGGTGCGTCAACGTGAGTGCCGTTGTGCACACACATGGATATTCCTGTGAGATTGCAGACATCTCCGTTTTTTATTTCCATAAGCTTTTTTCTTTCCGGCTGAGGGTCCCCCGGAAATACTGTGCAGCTGAAAACTTCCTGTGAAATATCAATTATCATTGTGATTATCCTTCCTGTATCATAAAAAAATAATGAAAATATTTTTGACATTCAATATGATTATAACACAGCATCAGCGAAAAAACAATCTGTTATTTGCTCTGTTTTCCGAATGAAACACAGGAACCGGGGAAACACTGATTTAATGCAGCATCTTTTTTGCGGTTGACAAAGCAAGTCAGATTTAGTATAATCAGACTGTGTTTAAGGAAAGTGAGGGAATATAATGCAGAAATTAAATAAAGCTCTTGTTTTCAATGCGGCGAAGATATCTGCGGCCTGTGCAGCTGCAGTGTGTATTTCGCTTCTTTTCGGACTTAAGTACAGCGTTACAGCGGGACTTATTGCGGTGCTCAGCATTCAGAATACCAAGAAGGAGACTGCCCGGATTGCTGTTACAAGAATCTTTGCATTTTTTGCAGCCATAGGTATATCGTATGTAAGTTTTTCGTGTCTTGGCTATACAACAGCTGCCTTTACGGTTTATCTGTTTCTGTTTATTCTTCTGTGCAGTATTTTCAGTGCGCAGAGTGCAATCGTGCCGGTTTCAGTGCTTATAACGCATATTCTGTCAGAGAAAAGCTTTGATATACGTCTTGTTACCAATGAGGCACTGCTCCTTTTTATCGGAGCCGGAACCGGATTTCTTATGAATCTGTATCTCAGGAAGGACATGCGGAAGATGGCGAAATACCGTGCTGCGGTGGACGATGAGATAAAGGCGGTTATCGGCCGCATGTCTGACAGGGTTCTTATGTCGGACAAATCAGACTATACCGGAGACTGCTTTGAACGTCTTCACGGATATATGGAAAATGCACATGCAGCGGCTGTGCTGAACAGACAGAATACTCTTTTCGGTTCTGACAGCTATGACCTTCTCTATCTTGAAATGAGGGAAAAGCAGTGCACTGTGCTCTTTGAGATGTACAAGTCAGTCAAGGAAATGGACGCAACTCCTGAGCAGGCGGTAATTATTTCTGAGCTTTTGAAAAAAATAAATGCAGAATATCATGAAAATAACAATGTTGTTTCACTGCTTGAGGAAACCGACAGAATCATCGCCGGAATGAAAACTCAGAAAATGCCTGTAACCAGAGAGGAGTTTGAAAACCGCGCGGCACTTTACAATCTTATGATACGAACAAGGGAGTTCCTTGCAATAAAAAATATGTTTATGAAAAGCCGGGTTTAACCGCGGAATACAAAAAAGCACATCAGAGCATGCAGCTCCGGTGTGCTTTTTTTATATTTGTACGTTTAAGCTGTAAATCAGAAGTTTTCAGCTGAGACTTCGAAGTATGACTGAGGGTGATTGCATACAGGACATACTTCAGGAGCGGCTGTGCCGACTACGATATGTCCGCAGTTGCGGCATTCCCATACACTTACGCCGGCCTTTTCGAATACCTGCTTTGATTCGATGTTTGAAAGAAGCTTACGGTATCTTTCTTCGTGACGCTTTTCAATTGCAGCGACGCCTCTGAACTTTGCTGCAAGCTCTGTAAAGCCTTCTTCTTCAGCTTCCTTTGCCATTCTTTCGTACATGTCTGTCCATTCAGCGTTTTCACCGTCAGCAGCATGGCCAAGGTTTTCTGATGTGTCGCCGAGCATACCGAGCTCCTTGAACCAGAGCTTTGCGTGTTCCTTTTCATTTTCAGCAGTTGCGAGGAAAAGTGAAGCAATCTGCTCATATCCGTTTTTCTTTGCAACTGATGCAAAGTATGTGTATTTGTTTCTTGCCATTGATTCGCCTGCGAAGGCTTCAAGTAAGTTCTTTTCAGTTTTTGTTCCTGAATATTTGTTTGTACTCATGATTATAACCTCTTTCCTGTTTTTTATACGTTTACAATTAGCCGATATGCACGGCAATAAAAATAAATTTATTACAGTGAACGTAAAAATTTTTTTTGCGTTCACTATAATTATACTATCTTAGATGATGTAAATCAACAGTTATTTGAGATACTTCGGATTTACTTCGGACAGCGGAACTGATTCAACAACATTGTAGCCTCCGCCGGCCTTTGCAAATTCGAATGAAACAGCGTCATTTTGTTCGTAGAGAAGACCGTTTACCGGTGTTTCAGCGGTGGCATCGGTGCCTTCAGTATACTTTTGCCAGTTGTCACCGAGAAGAGCCTGAAGCGTAAGCTCATCAAGTGTTTCGGCATCATAGTATGCCTGGACTTCCTTAGCGTAATTTGATACTGTCCATATTCCGGTCAGACGGCTGTATTCCATGTCGCTGAAGTTATTTGCACTGACAGGGCTGCTTTCTGTTCCGTAACCAGGCATCAGATAGGATTCTGCAGCTTTGTGCTGAACAGTCTTCATATCAGCATTTTTTCTGTTTATTTCTTCATCGGAAAGGAAAAGTGAGCTTCCTATTCTGATACAGGATACCCCGTCTTCAGTGACGGTTTCATATCTGCACTCAGGAACATCGTAATCCTGAAGCTTTGATGCTGCGTAAGGCAGGAGTACGCCGGACATATCACGGTACTCTGAAGTTACGAGAGATTTAAGTATATTGCCTCCGAAGTTGCTGTCGTTGTAGAGAAGGGTTGAATAGTCGTTATAGTACATTCCTCTGTTGTCCTGGAGGATATAGTATATTGTGAAGTTTTCAGGGTAGTCAGTAATATCGCTTACAGTGTTTATATGGTTGTCACTGAATACTGATTTTCTGAGCTCGGAGAGTGCATCAGTTCCTTCGTAAAACAGGTCTGTTACCTTATCAATCTTTTTCTGGTTTATAATATCATAGTTCAGGGTTCTTACAACATCCCAGCAGCGTTCGCTGCCATATGCTTCATTGCCTCTTCTCAGTGTGTATCCGTCGCAGTCAAGGTAACCGAGGACAACTGAGAGATATCCGTTTTCGCAGATAAGCTCCATAACTATACCGTTTGCTTCTTCCAGCTCATTATCTCCCGGATGTGAATTGGAGATACCGTATTTCCAGTCAAACTTATAGAGTGTACCGTCCTTTTCAGCAAGATATCCCGGATCGTAGTAAAGTGATATTTCATCAGAGGCTTTTTTTATGTCCTCGTTAATACGGTTCTGGAATCCTGTGTCACTCAGGAAGTTCAGCTGGTAGTATCCGTTTTCCACGCTGTAGAAGTCACGGTTCTGGTTGTCTATAGGGAGATATGATCTTTTATCGCTCATCGTATGGGATGCCGGGAGGGCTTTGCCTGAACCTGTAAGGCTTCCGACAGGCTGAATTGTTTTCTGTGGTGCCTGAACCTTTTCAGTAACAGCAGCATTTCCGGATGCGTTCTGTACCTGAGCCTGTTCAGCAGTGCTGCCTGATACAGGTTCTGTAACTGCGTTTACAGAGTCTGTTACTTCAGGAGTTACTGATTCTTCTGCTCTGTCAGTTTCTGAAACCCTTGCCGAGAACGCCATTGTAACCTGCTGCTCGGCAGGAGGCAGGTTAAGATCGTTTTTGTCCGGCAGAGAAGCAATACCGATTACTGCGGCGATACATGCTGCAGCTGCAGCGCAGTATTTCCAGCTGATTCCGCTGTGCTTCGGAGCCTGCTGGGCTATCTGAGTGTCGGCCTCCTCAATAAACTCATCACGTACTTCTCCGATGTCCCGGAGAAGCTGTTCTTCTTTTTTCATTTAAATTCTCCTTGTTGTACGGCACTGGTGCCGGTGTATGAAAGCTTTCTGTTATAAAATGAACGAAACAGATTTTTCCGTTCACTTTATAAGACAGATTCTGCAGTAAAAGGTTACATACTGCAGAGTACGGCAGTATATCAGTAGAGGCCGCGTTCAGCTATGAACTTTTTCAGGTCTGCTCTTATTCTGCTGAGCATGGTTTTCAGAGAACCCTCGGAAATGCCGTTTTTTTCTGCTATTTCCTTAATCGGAGTCATATAGAAGTATCTCTGCATAAAATAAATTCTCTTGTTTTTTTCAAGTCCCTCGAGAAACTCGTTAAGTGCAGCGATTGTTTCACCGGTTTCCACTTTTCGTTCTATGCTGCTGCCTGAATCAATGCATTCGGCAAGCTCATCAAGGGAAAGTGCAGCCTGTCCGCCGTTTCTCTTGGCTGCGGTTCTTTTTTCATACATGTTGAGGGCCGTGTTTCTTGTAATCTTTGCAAGAAACGCCTTGAGTATGGACGGTATTGTCGGGGGAATTGATTTCCACGTTCTGAAGTATGAATCATTGACACACTCATCAGTTTCACCGCGGTCACTGAGAACATTGAATGCAATAGTTCTGCAGTAGCTGCCGTATTTTTTATCCGTTTCATTTATTGCATTTTCCGAACGTGAAATATAAAGGTCTATTATTTCCTGGTCTTCCATAGAGTTTTTCCTTTCATATCTGCTGTGTTGTCACCGGTTAATTATATCATAAATTTGTACAGTATTCAAATGTTTTCTGAAATTGTGCAAAAAGAACAAACAACTGTCTGTAATACAGTATAATATCAATAAATATGTCCGTTGACTATACTGTATAATAATGTTATAATCTAACTACGTTAGGAAAATGCTGATTAAACCGGAAATCCGGGGCAGCCGGATTTCCGGGAAAGGGGATTAAAGGGGCTTCGCCCCTTGCCCCTGCATGGATTTCCTGGAAAATCCATGATTTTTTCAGGAAAATGCTGATTAAGGAGGAAAATGTGTGATTACAGCAGAGGAAACGGCGCTTCTGATGGAGAGGTGCAGAAACAGCAGACCGAAGAAGATGTTTGAAAACTTTGATAAATCTGATGCGGGTATTATGTGTGTCCTCAGATTTCTTACCGGTACTGAGGGTCCGGTTACCGCAGGCGAGATAAGTGCATTTATGCAGGTAAGTACCGCACGTGTGGCGGTTCTTCTTAAAAAACTGGAGGAAAAGAGCTTTATAGAGAAGCAGACTGACCCTTCTGACGCACGAAAGACCATGGTTGTGCTTTCTGAGACAGGAAAGGAAAAGGTCAGGGAACACACGGAGAAGATGACTGATTTCTTCTCATCTGTTATTGACAGGGTGGGAAAGGAAAAAATCATTGAATTTATAGAACTTTCAGAGACTATAAGAGATGCCATCGAGGCAGAATATGATACAAGGGTTTCTGAATGCACAGCAAAGAAAGAAAGGAGAAACGATGATTAAAATTTTTAAAAATCTGAAGGGAAAGGACCTGCTGTATATTTTAATATGCGCGGCTCTCGTTGTTACCCAGGTGTGGCTTGAACTGAAAATGCCTGACTACACCCAGAAGCTTACAGAGACGGTTTCATCGGGCCAGGTAAGTATGGATTCCGTGCTTGAAAACGGAGGACTTATGCTGCTGTGTGCGGTGGCCAGCATGGCTGCGGCAATTGTCTGCGGATTTTTCGCATCTCACGTTGCAGCAAACTTTGCAAGGAGTCTCAGAGCGGGGCTCTTCGGGAAGATAAATAATTTTTCAAACGCAGAGATAAACAAATTCTCAACCCCGAGCCTTATAACAAGAACTACAAATGACGTTGTTAACATGCAGGTTCTCATAGCGATGGGAATGCAGGTTATGATAAAGGCGCCGGTTATGGCAGTATGGGCCATACTCAAAATATCCAGCACCAGTGTTGAATGGACAACAGCGGTTGTGGTCTGCGTTATTGTGCTTGTGCTTACTGTAAGCATTCTCATTGCGCTTGCCTATCCGCGTTTCAGAGAGGTTCAGCGTCTCACTGACTGCCTCAATGACGTAACGCGTGAAAACATCACCGGTGTAAGAGTAGTAAGAGCATTTAATGCTGAGGAATATCAGGAGAGCAAGTTTGCTGATGTAAACAAGGCTATTACAGCAAACCATCTTTTCACAAGCCGTACTCTTGGTCTTATGATGCCGGTTCTCACTATAGCAATGAACGGTCTGACACTTGCAATCTACTGGATTGGTGCATACCTTGTAAACGGTGCTCAGATTGCGGAACGTGCTGAAATCATCGGAAACATGACAGCCTTCACACAGTACGCTCTTCAGGTTGTGGGTGCATTCATGATGCTGGTTGTTATTTTCATCATGATGCCGAGAGCGATGGTTTCTGCAAAGCGTATCAATGAGGTTCTTGACACGGAGGCTTCCGTTGTTTTCCCTGAAAGCGGCGCAGAGCCGAAGGAAAAGGGAACAGTTGAGTTCAGAAACGTTGAGTTTTCCTATCAGGATGCCGGTGAGCCGTGTATCAGAAATATAAGCTTCAGAATTAACACGGGTGAAACCTTTGCCGTTATCGGTGCGACCGGAACGGGAAAGACAACACTTGTAAACCTTATTCCGAGATTTTACGATGCCACCTCAGGTGAGATTCTCATCGACGGAAATGATATCAGAAAATACACAGAGGAACAGATTCAGAAGATAGTATCAGTTGCTCCGCAGAAGGCAGTTCTGTTTTCCGGTGATGTAAAGTCAAACATCACATACGGAAGCAGCACTGAGATATCCGATGATGACGAGAGAATAGCACGTGCGCTGGAAATCTCGAAGTCAGACTTCGTTGGTGACCTTACCGAAGGAATCCACACACCTGTGGCGCAGGGCGGTACAAACTTCTCAGGAGGACAGAAGCAGAGACTTTCAATCGCCAGAGCGGTATTCAGTGATGCTGAGATTATAATCTTTGACGACACATTCTCGGCGCTTGACTATAAAACTGACATGCTTGTAAGAAAAGCACTCAGGGAGAAGCTTTCCGACAGGACAGTTATAATAGTTGCGCAGCGAATCGGTACTATCAAAAACGCTGACAGAATTCTTGTTCTTCACGACGGTGAACCGGCGGGTATGGGCACACATGAGGAGCTCCTCAGAACCTGTCCGGTATATAAGGAGATAGCTCTTTCACAGCTTTCAGAGGAAGAGCTTTCAGGAAAGGAGATGAACTGATATGCCTCCTATGGGACGAATGATGCGTGCCAATATGCATCCTGAAAAGGCTGACTTCGGCGCACTCAGAAAAATAGCAGTTTACTGTAAGAGATATCTTCCTGCGGTTGTGGCAGCACTCCTGATGGGTGTTATCAGCTCATACACCACTATCATAGGACCTGAGAAGATAAGTGACCTTATCAACGAAATAGTGAAGGGTATCATGACAGAGGTTGATATGGATGCCTTTAAGAAGATATGCTTCACACTTGCTGCGATTTATTCCGCAGGTGCGGTTCTTCACTACGGACAGCAGTTTATAGCCGCAACTGTTACTCAGTATACCTCAAGACGTCTGAGAGCGGATATCGACGGTAAGATTAACAGACTTCCTCTCAGATATTTTGATACAACAACACGAGGAGATATACTTTCACGAGTTACAAACGACGTTGATACAATCAGTCAGACACTTTCGGGAAGTGCGGCAAACCTTATCAGCTCACTCACATTATTTGCCGGTGTAATATACAAGATGTTTGACACCAATGTGATTCTTGCACTGGTTACCATAGGCTCATCGCTTTTCGGATTTGTCTTTATGGCGCTGATCCTCAGACAGTCACAGAAGTTTTTCAACCGCAAGCAGGCTGACCTCGGTGCCATGAACGGACATATCGAGGAAATCTATACAAACCACAATATAGTGTATGCCTTCGGCGCAAGAAAGAAGGAAACTGCAAAGTTTGATGAGATTAACGAGAGACTTTACGACAGCAACTGGAAGTCACAGTTCCTTTCAGGCATGATGCATCCGGTAATGGGCTTTGTAGGAAATCTTGCCTATGCGCTTATCTTTATCGTCGGCGTTGCATTTATAGTAAACGGAAATGACGCAGTTACACTTGGTACCATCATTTCATTTGTTATCTATGCGAGACTTTTCTCACAGCCGCTTTCTTCATTTGCGCAGTCAATGACACAGCTTCAGCAGGCATCTGCCGCTTCAAAGAGAGTTTTTGAAATGCTCGGAGCTGAGGAGCTGTCAGATGAGAGCAGCAAAACAGCTGAGGTGAAGAATGTTAAGGGAGACGTTGAATTCAGAAACGTAAAATTCGGCTATCTTCCTGAGAAGACCATTATACATGACTTTTCAGCGAAGCTTAAGGCAGGTCAGAAGGTTGCCATCGTAGGACCTACAGGTGCCGGAAAGACCACCATGGTAAATCTTCTTATGAGATTCTATGATGTTGATGCCGGCGATATTCTCATTGACGGTGTTTCCGTAAACTCCATGAAGAGAGAATCCGTTCACGACCTGTTCGACATGATTCTTCAGGACACATGGCTTTTTGAGGGCACAATAAGGGAAAACCTTGTGTACAACAGGAAAAATGTTTCTGATGAAGAGCTTGACAGAGCATGCGCCGCAGTGGGACTTGCTCACTTTATCTCCACACTGCCGCAGGGCTATGATACAGTTCTCTCTGATTCGCTTAACCTCTCCGAGGGACAGAAGCAGCAGCTTACAATTGCAAGAGCTATGATCAAGGATGCTCCGCTGCTTATTCTTGATGAAGCAACATCCTCAGTTGACACACGTACTGAGCTTGTCATCCAGGAGGCTATGGACAGACTTACAGAGGGAAGAACCTCCTTCGTTATTGCCCACAGACTTTCAACCATCAGAAACGCCGACGTTATTCTCGTTATGAAGGACGGCGACATAATAGAGCAGGGTAATCACAATGAACTCATGGCCCGCGGCGGCTTCTATGCGGATCTCTACAACAGCCAGTTCGTTGTGGCATAGTTTAAGCCGTCTGCAGGCCGAAAATATGCAAAATTTTTACGGGATTATGAACAAACTGTGAATTATCATAAAAACTATTGCATATCTGATTTTCATGTGCTACAATACATATATTAACAGATGATTTTTATAATTATTTTGTTGGATATATATATAATTGTATTCATCTGTCGGGGAAATGAAAAAAAGGATTATGAGATTGTTTACAAGGGGATTTTGAGATGTTTTTTATGGAACAGGTGCATCATTTTCAGATGCAGAGAAGGATAAAACCGGATATTTAATCAGACCGTTTTCCGCGGTTTGCTGCGCTGTGCAGTAAACTGCGGAAGGCGGTTTTGTGCTTTCATAAAAATCATCCGCATATTTTATTTTATTTATTTTTCTGGTTATAACCCGGACATGGAATGGACGCAGTTCCGGATTGTAATATATAAAAAAATTTTTCATAATAAGCAAAAGGAGTTGTTTTAAAATGAGAAGAAAGAGTATCAGAAAAGCAGTTGCAGGGGTTATTGCACTGACAATGGTGGCATCAGCAATGGGATTTGTTACAATGCTTAACACAAGTCCGGCAGTCAGCAGCGTTTCAGCGGCTGAGGTGGCTGTTGTTACAGACGAAGAAAATGAGGAACTTAACGAGTACAGGGATGAACTGAAATCAGATCTGATTTTAATAGGGGAAGGCATACCTGCACTTTCAGAAGCTGTTTCATCAGGAATCGCGGCACTTGAAGCTGCAGAGTCATTTGATGAGCTTGCTCAGATCTGGGAAACAGTGAAGACTACACTTGAGATTTAAAAACAATTATTGATTTGCACAGATACACTGCGAAAGGCACCGGAACAGAGAGTTTCCGGTGCCTTTTTCATTTGAACACAGTGACTGATTTGACAACTTTCACAAGATTCTTATTCGTTAAAATATATAATATGACACTTGAAATCACTGTGCGGATGTGTTATACTATATTAATAAAACCGTATTTTTATGATATTGGTAAGAGGGGAAGTGTAAAGCATGAAGAAGTCGCTGATAGCTTTGATTTTTATCGGGGTTTTTATATGGGGACTGGTTAAGATTTTCGACCGCGGAGATCATGACCTGAAAAACGTCGGAAAAGTAAGCGTCATACGTACTGTAGAGGGCGAGAGCGAAAGCTGTGAGCTCAGGGGTGAGAAGGTTAACAAGCGCTATGAAGACAAGATAACGGACTTCGATGCTGTTACAGTCTCCGAGCTTGCATCCACCGCAGTGGCTGTGGAAAAGCCTGAGGTCATCGACGAGGAAAACAACATTGCAGTAAAGTACAAGGGCGATTTTATAGACAAGGAAGAGAACGATATATACTACAGTATATACGACTCTGATTTTAACCTTCTTTACGAGAGCAAAACACTCGGGGTTGTTTTTGAAAAGGACAAGGAATATTACGCAGTTATGGATATCAAGTGGGGACGTATAAAAAATTACGTCTGCCTCAGGTACTGCTTTAAAATAACAACATAATCAGAAGACATTGCATCAGTTTTGTAATGTCTTTTGTTTTTTTACGGACAAACTGCATGCATACTAAAAATCCCATTTTTTTAATAACAGTAAAATTTTTTAATAAACGGATTTTTGCTATTTACTTTTTGACGAAAATATGCTAAAATATAATTACATTTTTGAATGAGGTGATATACAGAGTGAAAAGGGGTTCACTTTTAAAAAGGATTGCAGGCTGCGCGGCAGCAGCAGTTATGTGTTTAACCAGTGTTTCATTTGCATCGGCTGAGCCGGATTATGACTATGAATTCGGCGTTGACGTTTCAAGATATCAGGGAAACATCAACTGGAAGGAACTCGCCGGAAGCGGCATGAGCTTTGCGATACTCCGTACAGGTACAACAAAGTACGGCATAGACTCAAAGTTCGAGGAATACTACAAGGGTACAAGAGAATCAGGCATTAAAACAGGTGCCTATTTATATATAAGCGCGCTTAACCTTGATGAATTCAGGGATGCGGCAAATCAGTTTCTGGGCTATCTTGACGGTAAGGACTGGGAGATGCCGGTCTATATTGACCTTGAGGACAATGCACAGACTGAGATGGGCAAGGCGAAGCTCACAACCTGTGCGCTTGCATGCATGAATATTATCAGTGATGCAGGATACACCACAGGACTTTACTCAAACAAAAACTGGCTTACAAACTTCATTGACAAGGAGCAGGTTGAAAACGCAGGCTACGAGATATGGTATGCACAGTATCCGGGATATCTCATCGATCCGCTTGAGGATGACAAGAGTGAGATATGCGGTATATGGCAGTACTCATGTCACGGAAAGGTCAGCGGAATACCTGAGGCTGAGGTCGATCTCAATATCGGCTACAGAATCTACAACGAGGAAAGAAACCTTGCACGCAAAGGCGAGCCGTGGCTTGTTCCTTATCTCACAAGGAAAACAATGAGATCAGGACCGGGCATGCAGTACGGAGCTCTCTGCAATATTCCGCAGAACAGTCTTCTGAACGTTACAGCGAGAAAATACACTGACGGCCAGGAGTGGGGAAGATTTTCATGGAACGGCTTCGTAGGCTGGGTTGACCTTGACGGAACCTTCGACTACTCTGTAAGTGATGTTCCGGCAGATCCTTATTTCTTCTATGATATAAACCTTGACGGAAAAGTCAACGTCATGGATGAGGTGGTTCTCAGAAACTATATTTTCGGAGACACTGACGAAGGGCTTTCAGCTGATCTTAACGGTGACGGAAAGGTAAATGTTTTCGACCGCATGAGAATCAGAGCCTATATTATTGATTCTGAGGCTGCGGCATCAGAATCCTGATTGTGTTACTATGCAGGGAAACCTGCCTGTATAAAAAAATTATGATAACAGAAGGGAAGTAAAAATTATGTTCAAGGCAAATGATAACAGATACGACAATATGACTTACCGCCGCTGCGGAAAGAGCGGACTTAAGCTTTCAGCAGTGTCACTTGGCCTCTGGAAGAACTTTGGTGCCAAGGATGACTTTGTGAACATGGAGGAAATGGTTCACACAGCCTTCAATCTCGGTATTATTCATTTTGATCTTGCAAACAACTACGGGGATCCGTTCATCGGCTCAGCTGAAGAAAACTTCGGCAAGATTCTTGATAACGGAATGAGAGCCTACCGTGACGAAATCTGCATTTCAACAAAGGCAGGATATGACATGTGGCCGGGACCTTACGGGGAGAGAAACGGTTCACGCAAGTACCTCATCGCTTCACTTGACCAGAGCCTTAAGCGCATGAAGCTTGACTACGTTGACGTTTTCTATCACCATATCGCTGACCCGAACACTTCAATAGAAGAAACAGCTGTTGCCCTCGACAGCATCGTAAAGCAGGGCAAGGCACTTTACGTAGGTATTTCAAACTACAACAAGTTCCAGCAGGCTGAGATAATGAAGATTTTCAGGGAGCTTCACACACCGTTTGTTCTTAACCAGCCTTCATACTCACTTCTTAACAGATGGGTTGAGGAGGACGGACTTGACAGCTTCTCAGAGGAAAACGGAATCGGACTTGCTGTTTTCTCACCGCTTTCAAACGGACTTCTTACAAACAAGTACCTCAACGGCCCTGTTTCAGGTGCAAGAGTGCCTGACTCAGTAGTTGACGAGGCTATGATTACACGTCTCAACAAGCTCAACGAGGTTGCTGCTTCAAGAGGACAGACACTTTCACAGATGGCACTCTCATGGGTACTCTTCAATTCAGCAGTTGCAACAGTTCTCATCGGTGCAAGCCGTCCTGAGCAGATTGAGGAAAACGTTAAGTGCATTAACAACCTTGACTTCACATATGAAGAAATCAAGAAGATTGACGACATCCTTAAGTGATGCACTGAACCGGTACTGAATAACATATCCGGAATCCGCACGGGTTCCGGATTTTTTTGCCTCTTTACAAAACCTATAAAAATGATATAATATAAAGTAATGACTTTAAAAAAAATTATACTGCAGCAAAAAGAAATACCTTTTTTCAGAGTTTTACTGCAGTGCCGGAGGACATAAGAATAATGGGTAAACTTAATGAAAATCGCGTGAATCAGATTGTTCAGACAATACTTGAGGATTATGAGGACAGCAGAACGATAAATAAAACAGATCTCTGTAACCAGCCTGACAAGGAGGCTGTAATTGATATCATCGAAAAACTTCTTAAAATTCTTTATCCCGGATATTTTGATGACAAGGTTTACAGATTTTACAGTATAAAAAATAACCTTTCAGCTGCAATTGAGGATATTATCTATCATCTGAACAAGCAGATCAGGACAGTACTGAGATATGATGCCCAGATGCAGTGCAGAGAGGATGAGAACCCTGATGAAACTGCTGAAAATATAACATATGAGTTTATGGAGAAAATTCCTCAGATAAGAGCGTTTCTTGAAACAGATGTTCAGGCAGCGTTTGACGGAGATCCGGCAGCCAGGAGCAAGGACGAGGTTATCCTTTCATATCCGGGTGTATATGCAATTTCCGTTTACAGAATTGCTCATGAACTCTTCAAACTTGGGGTTCCGATGATTCCGAGAATCATGACTGAACATGCCCACAGCATTACAGGTATAGATATTCATCCCGGTGCCACAATAGGCCGTTATTTCTTCATTGACCACGGTACAGGAATTGTTATCGGCGAAACAACGGTTATCGGTGAACACGTAAAGATGTATCAGGGTGTAACTCTCGGCGGTCTTTCAACCAGCGGCGGACAGAAGCTGAAGGGAGTAAAGCGTCATCCTACAATAAAGGACAATGTAACCCTCTACTCCGGCTCATCAATCCTCGGCGGTGAAACGGTTATTGAGGAAAATGTTGTTGTAGGCGGCAACGCCTTTGTTACAAAGTCAATTTCAAGCGATACAAGAGTAACTATGAAGGAACCTGAACTTCAGTTCAGAAACAGAAAATCATGAAAGATAAATTTAATACAGAACTCAGTCCTGAGGAGTATCTCAGGTACGACCGTCAGATAATTCTGACACAGCTTGGAACTGAGGGCCAGTTAAAACTGAAAAATGCAAGTGTACTTATTATCGGCGCAGGCGGACTGGGTTCGCCTGCTGCACTGTATCTTGCCGGTGCAGGCATAGGACATATCGGAATAATGGATGCTGATGAAGTGAGTGTTTCAAATCTTCAGCGTCAGATTGCCCACAGCATGGAAACAGAGGGGATAAACAAAGCTCTGTCAGCAAAGCAGGCGCTTGAAAAACTCAACAACACAATAGAAGTCAGAGCTTATCCTTTCAGGCTTACTCCGGAAAATGCAGCTGAGTACATCGGTCAGTATGATTTTATACTTGACTGCTGCGACAATTTTGAAACAAAATTTCTTATAAACGATACCTGCGTAAGACTCGGGATACCATTTTGCCACGCAGGTATTCTCGAATTTGGCGGTCAGGTTATGACATGGATTCCGGGCGGTGATTTTCCGTGTTACAGGTGTGTTTTTGAAGATGTTCCTGAAGACGGAGATGTTCCTAAGGGAATTATCGGTGCTGTTGCCGGAATTGCCGGAACAGTCCAGGCACTTGAGGCAGTGAAGTATCTCACAGGAGCCGGGGAACTTCTTGCCGGAAAGCTGTTCACATTTGACGGACTTACGATGAAAACAAGAACAGTGAGGTTCAGCTCACGGAATCCTGAGTGCGGAGCCTGTGGTTCCGGGCCGCAGGACAGTATTTAACCGGCAGAAAGGTGAATTGATTTATGAACATTCCGGAAGAGGAAACAAGGGAGATTACAGCTGCAGACGTGGAGCTCAGTCTGCGTAGGAAGTTTAAGAAGAACATATGGTGCAGATTTACAAAGGCCATTAATGTTTATGATATGGTAAAGCCGGGAGACAGTATTGCAGTCTGCATATCAGGAGGCAAGGACTCATGGCTTATGGCCAAGTGCTTTCAGGAGCTTAAGATTCATAACAAGTTTGATTTTGATGTGAAGTTCATTGTTATGGACCCCGGATACAGTCCCGCTAACAGGGAAATGATTGAAAAAAATGCCGCGAAGCTTAATGTTCCTGTTAATATTTTTGAGTCGCAGATATTTGATTCGGTTTTTAATATAGAAAAGTCACCGTGCTATCTGTGCGCAAGAATGCGAAGAGGTTATCTCTACGCATATGCAAAGAGCCTCGGCTGCAATAAGATTGCTCTGGGTCATCACTATGATGATGTTATTGAGACAATCCTCATGGGCATGCTTTACGGTGCACAGGTTCAGACGATGATGCCTAAGCTTCACAGCTCAAATTTTGAGGGAATGGAGCTTATACGTCCTCTTTATCTTGTAAGGGAACAGGACATTGTTGCCTGGAGAGACTACAACCGTCTTCAGTTTCTTCAGTGTGCATGCAGGTTTACTGAACAGTGCGCATCCGGCTTAAACGAGGAGAACCGTTCCAAGCGCAGGGAGATAAAGGAACTTATAAAAACTCTTAAGAAGACCAATCCGCTTGTGGAAAACCACATTTTCCGGAGCGTTGAAAATGTAAATCTCGATACAGTAATTGCTTACAAGAAGGGCGGGGAGAAGATAAGCTTCCTTGACCATTATGATGAATATGAATTTAAAGGTATAACAGGAGATGAATGATTATGACACGTGAAGAATATATAAGCAGAATGAACGAAGACCTTGACTGGGCACCCGGCTGGGATGCGGTTGAAGAGAAATTTAACGGGGTATACAGCGGAATAAAACCTGCACACTACAGCACTGATGCAAATACAAGAGCAGCTGCCGGCGGCGATGATTTTCTCGACGGATTTTCGGTTTATGACACAGGTAAGGGATACTATCATATAGTAACATACGGAATGAGCGCACTGTATGCCGATGACGAGTCATTTGGCGGCGAGTACAGCGGCTGGGGATATGAGATGACAATCAAGCTCAAGGAGGACAGCGAGGAAGAGGCACTCTGGGCGCTTGAAATGCTCGGAAATCTCGCAAGGTACACCTACAGGTCAGAGAATTATTTCACACCGGGAGACTGCATCCCGGGAGACGGCAGCCCGCTTCATACAGAAACTGATTCGAAGATTACTGCTCTTCTTGCAGTAAGCGACACAACAGTTAAGGGAATAGATACAGTACACGGCAGAGTTGACTTTATCCAGATGGTCGGCATAACTGAGTCAGAGCTTAAGGCAGTGAAGAAAGACTTTAACAATATTGGTGTTATACTTTCACTTATGAAAAAGGATAATCCGGAGCTTGTTCTTGATATGAAGAGAACGAAGTCGTATATGTAATATATCCGTCACCTGAGTTTGCGGTACTGACAGGATGCTTAAGAATTTCAAAGGAAAGTGTATTTACAGTAATGAATCGCATGCATAAAAATTGAATTGAATTAACAGAAATGACAGCCGTACTGATTAAAAATCAGTGCGGCTGTTTGAACATTATAAAATAATAGTTTGTTCGTATACCTTATGTTGACACATGCGACGTTATTTTTGATGAATAAAACCGGTATGATTTGTCTGCTTTTACCATAGTTTTTTGACTTGAAAAATGCTAATATAATTATAGAAGTACACTTGCTTTAATGTTTATGTTATGAAAGGATGATATCAATGAAGATACTTGGCAAAATCATTTCTTGTCTGGTTGCGGCTGCTTTGTATACCGGCTGTATAACAACTGTTAGTGCATCAACGATTTATGGCGATGTCAATAATGACGGGTTAGTTGACATTGTTGATGTTAGCCAACTTAGCATGTATTTATCTGGATGTGTTAGACCATCGAGAATTAATGCCAGATACGCTGATGTTGATCAGAACGCAGTTATTGATGTGAACGATTTGAAAACATTGGAAGCTTATATTTCTCATGGTATAACATCTTTGCCGTATAGTGAGAACAGCAATTCGAATTATGGATGTACAAGTTATGTTTTCCCTGGTGATTCTACGAGACAATATATAAAATACAACTGTTCAACGGGACATGAAACTGTTTATACATTGAATCAGTTACCAATAGTTTCTATGATGTCAGATAATGTCGATGACCGGACAATTG
Organism: Oscillospiraceae bacterium; assembly: GCA_045642145.1. Classification (GTDB taxonomy): domain Bacteria; phylum Bacillota; class Clostridia; order Oscillospirales; family Ruminococcaceae; genus HUN007. The sequence goes on from JAZUIH010000113.1 coordinate 21,065, forward strand.
ATTCCAGTTCAACGTCGAAGAGTATTGTTTATCTGGAGGGTACTAATAATCGAAATGAACGTTTTTGTGGTTCAGGATTTATAGTAAATAATCATATTATCGCTACATGTGCTCATTGTTTGTACAATGGCTATTCATTTAATACAGATATGGAAATAAGAATTATGAATGAGACAGGAAATGTGCTGCTTCGTACGGTTACACCAAAAGAATTGCATGTTCCTTTTGAGTATGTGGCGTCAAGTCCGTATGAATATGATTATGGTTTGATATATGTAGAAGACAATCTTGCATCGTATGGTAAATTGGCATTCGGAACAGTTACTGACTACTCTATAAATACGAATTCAGAACTCGATATTAGCGGATTTCCAACTGAAGTAATGGGTACAACAATTTACACTACAAGATATTTCGGAACTGGAAACGTTAAATCCTCATCTAATGATTATTTACTTGAAACTACAGCGTATTCAGGTGGAGGAGATAGTGGAGGCCCGATGTATATTCCGTATACACTTAATGGGCAGACATTTCGTTCAGTTGTTGGAATAGTAAGTTATGCGCAACCAAACACAGCAGTGAGATACAGTGGTGGAGTCAGGGTTACTACACCAGTGCTGAGATTCTATATGGATAATAGTAATATAGGTATATGACAGGAGGCTGAGTGTATGAAGAAAATTACAGTATTGTTATGTTCATGTTTAGCATTAGCATCGTTCGTGGCGCCAGTGTGCGCAGAAGAAACCATGACAAAAGAAGAAAGAATTGCTTATTATGAAGAAAAGTATCCGGTTCTCAGTGAGTATGTTTTAAGTAATTATAATGGGATTGCACTGGTACATTATAATAAGGAACATGAAAAAATGTATGTTCGTGTCTGCTCCTGGGATGACAGATGGGCAGGACGAGAAATCGTGGAATATATGAAGGAAAATGATATTGATCCTGAAATAATTCCTGTTCTTGTTGATACTGGTGACTGTGCTGTCCCTGTATTGCCAGGAGATCTTAACTCAGACAGGGTTGCAGACCTTGCAGACCTTTCAGAACTGTCACTTGCACTCATAGGAGATGTAAAACTGACAGAAACGCAGAAGAGAGCAGCGGATGTGGATAAGGACGGAGAAGTAACACTTGCAGACCTTGCGAAATTAAGACAGTATCTGTCAAAGCAGATAGAATCGCTTGCATAAAAAGATTGAATTAACAGAAATGACAGCCGTACTGATTAAAAATCAGCACGGCTGTTTTGTAGTTCAGAAACATAAATCCCTTAATGAAATGAGTGTTTGAATTCATTTGATTAAGGAATTTTCAGGGTATGGCTCAGTGATTAAGTCAGATTCTATCCAGTAATTCAGATGGTTTTAAAGCTATTACTTTGCTGTTTTATCCTTTCTGCCCG
>JAZUIH010000114.1:0-2964 GCA_045642145.1 Oscillospiraceae bacterium
TTCAGTAACCTTGATGTCGGTTACCTTTACGTTTCCGTCGGCTTTCTGCCAGTTTTTATCATATGTTTTGCCGCTGATATCATTTTCAGTCAGTCCTCTCCAGAAGTTAGCAGAAGGACCGGTTCTGATAAGCGTTTTTCCCCTGTACCTGTAGTTCTGTATTGTGCCTGTATTTTTGCTGATACTGAAGTTGAAGTCGTTTCCTTTCACCTGCCATGAGTCTGAGCTTTCTGTAACTGATGTATCCTTCCCGCTTGTCTGTTTTCGTTCTTTGCCGGAAGGTTCGTTTATTCTGAACTGCGCATAGGCTGCTTCATATCCTGAAGGAACCATGCCTGACTGCTCTCTGGCTGTTACCGAAATATCAAGCCAGAATTCATCTGAATCGGTTCTGTCAGAAGGGAGCTTGTAAGGAATGTAAATTTTTCCGTATGAAAGAGGAGCAGTATCTGCCGCAAGAGTTCCCTCGTCGCAGGTAATACCGTTTTTCAGAAGCTTCCAGGTTATATTGAAGCTGTTCAGGTCGGTGAAGTTATTTTCGTTATATACGTTTATTTTTCCTTCTCTGATTTCGTTTGCGTCAGCAAAGAACCAGAAGCTCTGGTACTGGTATTTTACCTCGGCAAGCTCAGGCTGCGGTGTTCTGTCAGGAGTTACGAGTCCGTTTTCACAGAAGCTGCCGTCATTAGGCCTGTCTCCCCAGTCTCCGCCGTATCCGAAGTAATATCCGGAACTTCTGTCCTGATAGAGATTTTTGTGAGCATTTTCCTCTGCATAGTAATCCCATGCACCCTCTGATGTGATGTTTTCTGTGCTGTAGTCAAGCCAGAGAAGAACCGACGGGTCATCTGGTCTGATTGCAGGTGACGCGGAACGCTGACCGTTTATTTCCTCAGGTGAAAGATTTCTTGAGTAGATACGCGCAACTGATATCTGACCATCAAACTTCCTTCCTGTTTCAGTGTCAATGCCGATTCCGACAGGGGTGCTTCCTGCATTTATTCCGTCCTTTACAGTGCCGGTTTTAAGTATTTTCCCGTCTACTGCGATTGCCATGCTGCCCTTGTCGTATATACCGGCAACCTGATGCCATTTTCCGACCCAGTCGGAAGGAAAATCGCAGTTTACTGATTTCCAGCTGCCGTCATATACGAAAAATTCAAGTCCGCTTCCTGTGCTTCTCGTTTTCAGAGCTGCCTGCGTATCGCCTTTGGCGATGATAACGCTGTTCTGTCCTGCTGAAGCAGGCTTTACCACTGCCTCGAAGGTAAATGACTTTCCTGTACCGGAGAGAGCGCTGTTGTATTTTGCAGAGCTGTCCATTACCGTATATCCGTCTGTGGCTCTGCCTCCGTTAAGTGAACCGTCACCGGCATCTGATATGATTGTACCCGTGCATTTGCCGTGATTTCCTGTTTCGTCTGTAATACCGGTGGATACAGGTATCGTGTCAAGACTTACGGCTCTTGACTGGTCAGCCCAGTCCCATACAAAGCCGCCCATCATATTGTCTGCACTTCTTATATTATCCCAGTACTCTTTCAGACCTCCGACAGAGTTACCCATGGCATGAACGTATTCGCACATAACATAAGGAATTTTCCCGCTTCCTGCATTGTATTTTATTCCGTCCTGACCCGGATACATGTTGCTGCCCATGTCAACGCCGAGCTTGTCTCCCATGCCTTCGCTGTGCACTGGACGGGTAGCGTCATTTTTCTTGAAAAACCAGATCATGTCACGGAAGAGTCCGCCTGATGCGTTTGGGTCCCCTGTATATACCATCTCATTTCCTATTGACCATGCGATGACTGCAGGGTTGTTCTTGAGCCTTTCGAAGGTTGTTTTTGTTCTGTCGAGACCAAGCTCGTAGAAGAGCGCCTTTGCATCGTTGTTGTTCATGAGTGCGTGGGATTCCATGTTTGTCTCAGCCATCATATATATGCCGTACCTGTTGCAGAGCCAGTACAGATATGAGTCGTTGCTGTAGTGCGATGTTCTGACTGCGTTTATATTGTTCTGCTTCATCAAGCGGATATCCTCCTCCATGCATGACTGAGGAACGGCCTTTCCGTAGAAAGGATCGGTGTCATGCCTGTTTACTCCCTTAAGGAGGAGACGCTTTCCGTTGATTGTAATCGGGTCCCAGTGCTTTGTTGTTACCTTGTATGAGCTGTCAACCTGTGTCGGAGTAAATCCGATTTCCCTGAATCCGAGCTGGGATGAAACGCTTTCCACGTCCTTTCCGTTTCCGTCGGTCAGTGTGAGTACAAGAGCGTAGAGCGAAGGGTTTTCTGCTGACCAGAGAGCAGGGGATGAAACCGGAATTTCGGCGCCGAAGGTTCCGGTTTTTCCGGATGCTATGCTGTCAGCAGCTATCACTGCGCCGGGGGTCAGATTGTTTCCGGTCTCGTCAAGAACTGATGCTCTGATGCTCCATCCGGACATATCTGCCGTGGAGTTGTTTTTTATATCAGCTGATATGCTGAGCACTGCATTTTTAAATGATGAATCAAGATCGGTTTTTACCGTGTAGTCTGCGATTTTTACCAGAGGATCACTTGTCAGAAATACATCACGGAAAATACCGCCGTCGTAAATCATGTCCTGCCCCTCGAACCATGTTCCGTCACAGAACTTGTGAACCTTTACTGCAAGGGTGTTCTCGCCTTCGGTGAGATAGTCAGTTATATCAAATTTGTGCGGACTGAATGAGTCTTCGCTGTATCCGACTTCCCTGCCGTTTATATATACGTAGTATGCTGATTCAACACCGTCAAACTGTATGCATACGCGTCTTTCCTTCAGCATTTCCGGTGCAACGCTGAACTTTTTGCGGTAGAGTCCGACAGGATTGTAGTTTACAGGTGCTTCAGGTACCTGTACTTTTCCGTCGTATCTGCTCTGCCACGGCATTATGACATTACAGTATATCGGAAAGTCAAAGCCCTGGCAGGTCCAGCT
>JAZUIH010000115.1:0-47330 GCA_045642145.1 Oscillospiraceae bacterium
CTTAATAAAATACTTCTCCAGAAAGCCGCCGGGACCCCCCCCTCCGGCTTTTTGTGCGAAGGGTTTAAGGGGCGACGCAGTAACCTGCGGAAATCGGACTTCGCCTGCGGCTCGTCCTCTTTAGCAGGTTTTGCAGAGGTCGTTTCTATTACTCGCTGCGTGCTTTCAGCACTTGTGAGTAATGAAAGACCGCCCGCAAAGCCCCTTAAAAAGAACTTCGAAAAACCCTTCATTTTGAATCGTCAGCAAAAAATGCTGCTGCTGCGAAGGGTCCAAGGGGCGATCGCAAAGCCCCTTACTAACGAAATCCACCAACTATAATCTAAGGAGAATTAACCATGAATAAAGCAACAAGAAAAGCAATCATCGCCGGCAACTGGAAAATGAACAAGACAAGACCGGAAGCAAAGGCACTTCTCGAAGAAATCAAGCCACTCGTAGCTAATGCTGAAGGCAACGTTGAAGTAATCGCATGTGTACCTTTCACAAACCTTGAAACAGCAATCAACACAACAGCTGGTTCAAACGTAAAGATCGGTGCTGAAAACGTACACTTCGAAAAGAGCGGCGCTTTCACAGGCGAAATCTCAGCTGACATGCTCACAGAACTCGGTGTTGAATACGTAGTAATCGGTCACTCAGAAAGAAGACAGTACTTCGGTGAAACAGACGAAACAGTAAACAAGAGAACACTCGCTGCTCTCGAAGCAGGCCTCAAGCCAATCGTTTGTGTTGGTGAAACACTCGAACAGAGAGAACTCAACATCACAGAAGAAGTTATCGCTACACAGATCAAGATTGACCTCAAGGGTACATGCCCTAAGTGCATTAAGAACGTAGTAATCGCTTACGAACCAGTATGGGCTATCGATACAGGCAAGACAGCTACACCTGAACAGGCTGAAGAAGTTTGTGCATTCATCCGCGGCGAACTTGCTAAGATGTTCGACAAGGAAACAGCTGAAGCTGTTACAATCCAGTACGGCGGTTCAATGAACGCTGCAAACTGTGCTGAACTCCTCGCTAAGCCAAACATCGACGGCGGCCTCATCGGCGGCGCTTCACTCAAGGCTGGCGACTTCAACACAATCGTTCAGGCTGCAGTAAACGGCTGATAAACCAGATACTAAAGAACATAAAGACTGTTTAGTCATCCTTTAAATTATGAAGGGGCAGTGCTGCGAAGGTGCAGGGCAATCGCAAAGCCCTGCATAAAAGCAGCTATAACTAAACAGTCATATTTTTTGAAAGGATAAATAAACCATGTCAAAGAAACCAGTTGCTCTTATAATTATGGACGGCTACGGCTACAACCCTGATTCATACGGCAATGCAATAGCTGCTGCAAACACACCAAACCTTGACAGGTACATGCAGGGACCAAACACAATCATCGGCGCTTCAGGCCTTGATGTAGGTCTCCCTGACGGCCAGATGGGTAACTCAGAAGTAGGTCACACAAATATCGGCGCAGGCCGTATCGTATACCAGATGCTCGTAAAGATCTCAAAGTCAATCAAGGACGGCGACTTCTTCGAAAACAAAGCTCTCTGCGCAGCAGTTGAAAACTGTAAGAAAAACGGTTCAGCTCTCCACCTCATGGGTCTTCTCTCACCTGGCGGTGTACACAGCCACACAGAACACCTTTACGGTCTCCTCGAAATGGCTAAGAAGAACGGCCTCGAAAAGGTATACGTTCACACATTCCTTGACGGACGTGACGTACCTCCTTCATCAGCTGCAGAATTCATGCAGGAAGCTCAGGACCAGATTGCTAAGATCGGTGCTGGTTCAATCGCAACTGTTGCAGGCCGTTTCTACGCAATGGACAGAGACAACGCATGGGACAGAGTTGAAAAGGCTTACAACGCAATGGTAAACGGCGAAGGCGTTAAGGCTTCGGACCCTGTACAGGCTGTAAAGGATTCATATGCAAACGGAGTAACAGACGAATTTGTTCTTCCTACAGTTACAGATGAAAACGGAATGATTAAGGAAAACGACAGCGTAGTATTCTTCAACTTCCGTCCTGACCGTGCAAGACAGATTACAAGAGCATTCGTTGATCCTGAATTCAGCGGATTCGAAAGAAAGTACATGAACCTTCACTTTGTATGTATGGCTCAGTACGATGCAGCTATGCCGAACGTATCAGTTGCATTCCCTCCTGAACAGCTTACAATGACTCTCGGCGAGTATCTCTCAAAGCTCGGAAAGACACAGCTCAGAATCGCTGAAACACAGAAGTATGCACACGTAACATTCTTCTTCAACGGCGGCGAGGAAAAGCAGTTCGAAGGCGAGGAGAGAATCCTCATCAACTCACCTGACGTTGAAACATTCGATATGAAGCCTGAGATGAGCGCTTACGAAGTAACAGATGCAGTAGTTGAAGCAATAGACTCTGACAAATTTGACGTAATCATCCTTAACTACGCTAACCCTGACATGGTAGGCCACACAGGTATCTTTGATGCTGCAAAGCAGGCAGTTGAAGACGTTGACAAGTGCGTAGGCAGAACAGTTGAAGCTGTACTTGCAAAGGGCGGCGTAGCACTCCTCACAGCTGACCACGGCAATGCAGACAAGATGTTCGAAGCAGACGGCAGTCCGTTCACAGCACACACAACAAACCCTGTTCCGTTTGTTGTAGTCGGTGAAAACTGCGAACTCCGTGAAGGCGGCGTTCTCGCGGATATCGCACCTACAATGCTCCAGCTCCTCGGAGTACCTCAGCCTGCAGAGATGACAGGAAAGTCACTTATAAAGTAATAACAGACAGAACACTTTCACAGCATATACAGACCATAACGGAATGTATATGCTGTTTTTTGTATGTCAGATAAGAATGTCCCGGAACAACTGAAAAATTATAGAAAAATTACAAAAAAAGCCTTGTTTTCAAGGAGAAAATATTATCTGTTATTAAATATATCAAAAAATATGCTACAATCTAAGCTAATATGCACAAAAAAATAATGGTTTTACTATAACCATTAACAAAGTTTTCAAATATGCTTTACTTTGAGTGAAAAAAATATTATAATATTAACAGTGATAGGTTAGGTTTGCACACGGATTATTGTTTAATTCATACACAGACCAGCTTATTTTGGCCGGAGTTTTTCGTTTTCAGCAGCGGGCAGAGGCCCACAGCACAGGTTCTTCGATAACCCGGCATCAGGTATATTTTTTTAAACGGATGCTACAGCATCATGTTAAAAATTAGGAGGAAAAGACAATGTCAAGTAAAAATCTTAAAAGATCATTAGCTGCTGTTGCTGCAGTTGCTATGCTTGCTGGTGCAGTTGCTGCTCCTTTAAGCAATGTCGATGTTGTTTCTGCTGGACAGGTTCTCGGCGAAACTTCATTCGAGTACAAGGCTCTTCCATGGCATACATGTGAATCAAGCCCTGCTAAGCAGAACTTCGAAATCAAGGGCGGCGAATTACACGTAATGATCCTTACAGCACAGGGTGCTGACAAGGAAAAGTGGGACCTTCAGGTAAGACACAGAAACCTCAACTTCAAGGCTAACCACAAGTACACAATCTCATTCAAGGCTAAGGGCAAGAGAGCTGGTATGGAACTCTGCTCAAAGATTTCAAACATCAAGGGCGACGAAGAGTACTGTGTATTATTCGGTGACAAGAAGGAAATGGGCAACGGTCCTCACATGGGCGGCCAGTGGGGTAAGGCTCTTTCACTTACAACATCTTACCAGGAAGTAAGCGGTACATTCACTCCTACTCAGGACCTCGAAGCATGTGAGTGGGCATTCCACTATGCAAAGGGTACTCAGTACGAAGGAAACGCACAGGACGGCGACGAAATCTGGTTCGACGACATGTCAATCGTATGCGAAACATGTGATGATTGTGACGCAGATCCAGACAACCACTACGGCGCTATCAGCCGTGACTACAGCGGTCTCAAGAACAACTACATCTCTGTAAACCAGTTAGGTTACCTTCCAAACGCTAAGAAGGTTGCTGTTCTCGGCGACAACGCTGGTGATATCAACTACAAGGCTTCAAAGATTTCTGTAACAGGCGGAGCTGCATTCAAGGTAGTAGACAAGAGCGGTAAGGCTGTATTTGAAGGTACAGGAAGCTCAGCTATCAAGGACGGCGACTCAGGTGATACAGTTGTAAAGCTCGACTTCTCAGAAGTTACAACACCTGGTACATACCACATCGAATCAGGCGAATACAAGTCATTTGACTTCGAAATCGGCAACGATGTATACAACGACAAGCTCACAACAAATGCTATCAACTACTTCTATCACAACCGTTCAGGCTGCGATATCGAAGCTGCATACATCACATCAGAGCAGGGCGACAAGACAAAGCTTGCTCATAAGGGCGGTCACAAGACTGATACAGCTACAATCCAGAAGGAATGGAAGAACGAATACGCATCAAAGGATGAAGCAACAGCTACATACAAGTGCGGTACACTTACAGCTAACGGCGGCTGGTACGATGCCGGCGACCACGGTAAGTACGTTGTAAACGGCGGTATCTCAGTTTGGACACTCGCTAACTTATACGAAAGAACAAAGATCAACGGTTCAAACAAGGAAAAGTTTGAAGATGGTTCAGGTACAGTTGTAGTTCCGGAAGTTGGAAACAAGATTCCTGATATCCTCGACGAATGTCTCTATGAACTCGAATTCATGAAGCAGATGAAGGTTACTTCTGCTGATACAGTATGGGGCAAGAAGGCTGAAGGTATGATTTACCACAAGCTCCATGACCACAAGTGGACAGGTCTTGCTACAACACCATGGAATTACGAGGAAGAATGGGGTACAGTACGTATCGTTAAGCCTCCAACGTTCGCAGCTACACTTAACTACGCTGCTGACGCTGCTCAGATGGCAAGACTTCTCGAACCATATGACAAGGCTGCTGCTGCTGACTGGCTCAAGGAAGCTAAGGATGCATATGCTGCATACGAAAAGGCATTCTATCCAGCTGACCAGAGCAAGACAACACATCCTGACCTCAAGTGTGAATGTGCTGCTGAAGAAATTAACAAGGATTCTCTCTATGCTCCGATGTGGCAGGCAAAGGGCGGCGGTCCTTACGGTGACTTCGATGTAGACGATGATGATTACTGGGCAGCATGCGAACTCTTCATCTCATGCTCTGTTCTTGGCGATGCTGACGCTTCCAAGTATCAGACAGCACTTGAAAAGTACAAGGCTCCATACATCGTTACAACAAAGGTAACAGGCGGCGAAAACAAGGGTGGTTCACTTACTTCATTCAACTGGGGTAATACAGCTTCTGCTGGTTCACTCTCACTCGCTCTTCACAAGGATCTTCTCGGCGCTAACGCTTCAAAGGTTGAAGAATCAATCCTCACAGCTGCTAATGCATATATCGCTAAGGAAGAAGAACAGGGTTACGGTATCCCATACGCATATGACGGAGACCCATACAACGACCCTAACAACCTCGATCCGTCAATCACAATCAGTGGTTACGAATGGGGTTCAAACTCAATGGTTATCAACAATGCCATCGTTATGGCTTACGCATATGACCAGACAGGTGATGTTAAGTACGGCAGCGGCGTAACAGGTGCTATGGACTACCTCCTCGGTACTAACCCGCTCTCATTCTCATTCATCACAGGTTACGGTTCATACCACGCAGCAAGACCACACCACAGATACTGGTCAGAAGAACTCGACAAGTCTCTTCCAGCTGCTCCGGAAGGCGTACTCTCTGGCGGTCCTAACGCTGGTCTCCAGGATCCATACGTAAGAGCTCTCGGATTTGAACCTGGTAAGGCTACAAACCCATCACAGAGATGCTACGTTGACTCAATCGAAGCATGGTCAACAAACGAAGTTACAATTAACTGGAACTCACCACTTGCATGGGTAGCTTCATTCCTTGCTGATGAAGGTAAGAACTTCGGTACAGGCACAAAGCCACCTTCAACATCAACACCACCAGCAACACAGACAACTACACCACCATCTGCAGAAACTTCAAACCCACCGGCAAATGCTGGCGAAAAGCTTCTCGGTGACGTAAACTGTGACGGTACAGTTGACCTTACAGACCTTTCAACACTTTCAATCAAGCTCGTTGACAAGAAGGCTCTCACAGGTCAGTCAAAGATCAATGCTGACGTTACTAAGGACGGCGAAGTTTCACTTACTGACCTTGCAACAATCAGACAGTATCTCTCAAAGGTTATCACAAGCTTTGAATAATATATTCTGATCAGCAGAAACTTATTAATTAACTGAAAATTCCGCTCTTCGTCTTTCAAAAGACGGGGAGCGGTTTTTTACAGAATTTACAGGAAAGAACTATGACAGTAAAGGATAAACTAAAAAACTTACTTGAAACAAACAGGGGCGAATATATGTCCGGCGAGTATATAGCTTCGGGTCTTGGATGTACCAGAGGGGCAGTCTGGAAGGCTGTTAAGTCCCTTCAGAATGAGGGGTACAGAATTGAGGCAGTTACAAACAGAGGATATCGCCTTGCTGAGGAAAGTGATATTCTGTCTGAGGATGGTATCCGGAGGTATCTTAAGTCAGACAGGATAAACAGTATAACTGTTTACCGTGTAACTGACTCTACAAACCTTCAGCTAAAAAAGATGGCTTCAGAAGGTGCACCGGAGGGTACACTCGTGGTTTCCGGAGAGCAGACAGCAGGCCGGGGCAGACTTGGCAGAAGCTTTTTCTCACCGTCTGACAGCGGAATATATATGAGTCTGCTGCTGAGACCTTCCATGGGTACAGCTGATGCAATCAGAATTACTACAGCGGCAGCAGCTGCGACTGCAGAGACGATAGAGAAACTCACCGGAAAGCATACTGAGATAAAATGGGTTAATGATATCTATGCCGGTAACCGTAAGGTATGCGGAATACTGACTGAAGCTTCCTTTAACATCGAATTCGGTGGCTTCGACTATGTGGTTCTCGGAATAGGCATAAACGTATATGAGCCCTCCGGAGGTTTTCCTGAAGAGATATCAGGTATCGCAGGTGCAGTTCTGAAGGAACGCGTGTCAGATATGAGAAACATGATAGCTGCAGGTATAACTGACGCATTCATGAAGTACTATTCTGATATAGACAGCAGAACATACTTCAGCAGCTATGAAAGCAGGCTTATGTGGAAGGGTATGAAGATAAATATAATCTCACCTTCCGGAACGGTTCCTGCAGTACTCAGAGGCATCGATGAGGAGTGCAGACTCATTGTCGGATATGAGGACGGGTCTGAGGGAACAGTATCAAGCGGAGAGATAAGCATAAGAAAAAGATAATAAAGGGTCTGTCAGGAAATTCCCATGTACAAAGAAATCAGCACATCAAAGTCACGTAAATGATATGACTTTGATGTGCTGATTATTTTTTTATTAAGGATGTTTTATAACAGTCCCTTTTCTTACTGCATAAGCAGATATGTTTCGTCAGCTGTAATATATGTACCGGAGGTTTCAAATCTCCAGAAGATAACGCTGTCTATATTAAGGGTGACAAGATTGTTAAGCTGGTATTCAGGGGATATAGGTGAGTCTGCCACGACTTCACCTGTAACCGTACCGGCTTCCTCATCGACGCTTACGGCGCGTATGCATATCTCATCGTCAAGCTCGTCATCTTCGTCTGCCTCTTCGTCAGTAGGGTATACCGTGAGTCCTATTATAAGCTCGCCGTCCTCAAAACGTTCAAGGGCATCGAAGGCATCAGGCAGATTTCTCTGTGAGAGTACTGCTTCTATACGCATTGATTTCAGAGAGCTTCTGAAGTCGATTCTTTCACGGATTTCATCCGGAACCTCATTTATGAGATAGCCCTTTCCGAACTCTGCATCATCTGCACTGAGGTAAAGAACCGGAACTGCAAGCTCATTGTCGGAACGGGTGAAGCTGTCCGGATATGCCTTGTCCATAGGCAGCCATGAGAACTGAACCTCTGACTGTTCGTTGAATACAACTCCGAATCCTGTAGTGCAGCCTTCATCACGAAGTTCAGTAAAGCCGCAGATAAGGTCAGCTATCTGTGAAAGAACCGAGTGAATAAATTCAAGGTCCTCTTCTTCAACGCCGACTACTGTAAGGTCACGTGATGCCTGCTGTGCAAGACCGCTGGTCATAACATCAAACTTTGACTCGTCATATATGGACGGGTACGCGTGTACACTGTACATATACTTGTCGAACAGAGGCAGTCTGCGTTCAGTGTGGAAGTGTACCCAGTCAGATGAGAGCATGGTTCCGTTGGTTATACAGAGTATTACCGGAGAATGCTTTGTATTAAGCACATCAGCAAAGGTGAGAAGTGCTGTTGCCTCGGCATTTTCCGTTCCCTTGTGAAACAGTGTGGATATTACAAGGGTGGAAGTGCATTCTTCTGCCACTCTGTCGGCTGTTTCCTGCGGTATCCTATGAAGCGGGTGGTATTCATCAAGCTCCTCAGGCTCACAGACATTTATTCTGCACAGAAAACCTGTTTCTATATAGCTGTTGTATCCGCAGATAATTATTGAGCCCTTGTCTGAGGCTGATATGTCGTTGAACTCTATATCAGGTACTGTGCGCAGGAGGCTGACAATTTCCTCAGGTGAGGGAATGTCGTCCTCGCTTTCAAAGGGAACGGCAAAGGAAAAAGGAGACCTTTCCGTTGTACCGTGCTCAGGCAGCGACAGTTCCTTTGTTGGTTCTGAAGGATACTCATAGTTGAGCATATCTGAGTAGTATGTGTTGTGAAAGCTTCTGTCAAACTTTGAGGCGATTTCCGAGGCGATATCACGGAAGTAGTCGAACATGATATCAGGGTCGTACATATTATCCTCATTGAACAGCTCAAAGGTTCTCGGGAGCTTCATTGTTATAAGCTCATTTTCATCCCGGTTTATATTCTCGAAAAATCTGGCAGCTCCGTGTGCAAACCAGAATTTCATTTTTGGATTTTTGCTTTTAATGAAGACGTCAAGATATCTGCAGAAAAGACTGTACGCGTCGTTCGGTGCAGTGTATGACCTGAGGAGAAGGACACCTCCTGCCTCCATAAGAAACTTCTGATTTACATTGAGGGAAGGTATAAGAAGGTCCGCGTAGTAGTCGGCCTCGTCCAGTTCGCCGAGCCTTGTAAAATGCCATACACAGCATCCGTAGGTTTTGCACGGCACCTCTGTACAGGATATGTTTCTCTGGGCCATAGAGGAGAGCATACGCACGGCCTTTTCCTCGGAGCCGGTAACAAGCTCAGCCTGAACTTCAGTATCGGTTTCACATGCATCACAGTCGCTCAGGTCATCCTTCTCGCACTCCCTGAAGAGCATAAGCTGTCTGCTGACTTCACTGCGGTCATGTACCATGCAGAATTTTATCATGAGCATATGATACGTTCTCATGGAGTATCCGAACTCTGTGAGAAATTCCCTGTACATCCCGAGGTACTCCTCTGCCTTTTCTGCGGTTACCTGATAGAAGCCTGTCATCTCTTCAAGTATCCACTTGAAGGCTCTCATAAAGGTGAGGGGACTGTGGGCGTTCCTGTTGTTCCTGAAGATTGTTATATACTCAGGGAACATTATCAGAGCACTGAAGCTGTCGCCGTTGAACACAGATTCTTCGATATATCTGTGACGAAGCTCAAGGGATTCGGGAATATTTTTTTTATGATCGGCGGTAACTATGCATTTTTTCAGATATCTGAGCCGCTCATCAAATTCGGTAATGGTTTCGTAGTATGAATAGTCAAACATCTGTTATAATCCCCACTCTATAAGTTTAATCAGATTTTCATTCATCATAAAAAGCTCAGGCGCTGACACCGGAAAACCGCCGGCTATAAGTGACTGGATATAGATTATATGAGCGCACACGTCTATTTTTTCAGGGTCATCTATATCCGAGAGCTTCATGACAAGCGGATTTTCGGCGTTGAGATAGAGGATGGATGATGACTCGGCTGAGAGCTCATCACTGAAGGCATCCAGCATCTCGTCAAATTCACCGTCCGATTTTTCCTTTGAGCTCTCAATATCTCTTCTGAGCTGACCGTCAGTATTGAGTGTGTACAGTGCAGTCAGCTGTGCCGGTATGATGCTTTTTATTTTTACACTGCAGTCATATTTTTCAAGTGCGATTGATGCGATTGCGCAGACGTAGTCGTAGTCATCGGCATCCACAGGCTCTTCAAGGAGAGTCTCAAGCAGAGTTTCACTTACTGCTTCAGTATGGGCGATACCGAGATTCTCAAGCATGCAGATAAGCTCCCTTGTGTACAGCTGGCTTGCGTTTACAAGCAGCTCGTCCTTTTCGCAGAACACCGGACGGAGCTGACGGAAGGCATCGGCATCAGTCGTGTAGAATATTGTGTAGTCGTAGTGCATCAGAGTCTTGCCGTTTCTGATTCCGAAGCTGCTTTCGAAGCTGAAGTAAGGCATAAATATTCTGAACAGGCGTTCATTTTCGGCAGCCACTGACCTCAGGGCAGTGCCGTGTATGGACACTATGCGGGCAAGAAGAGCAGGGTTCTGTATTGATATACGTTCAAGGTAGGACGAGATACAGTGCTCTATCTCGCTTCTTGCCTCCTTAAGAAGATCGTTTTTGTAGAAGTTTTCACGTGCTGCATTTGCACTGAGTCTGTCTGTATTGAAAAAGCACTTAATAAAAAATGCCCATTCAGGCAGGATGGCTGAGCCGTCCTCTGTCAGAAGAATATTTTTAAGGTATATGCGGTGCCTTCTGACTGATGCAGCGGATACTGTGAACGGGAGAATGTATGCGACGCCGCTGAAGAGGCCGCTTTCCGATTCGAGCGGAATGAAGTCGATAAAGTCAAAATCAGTTCCGAATATCTGGCGTCCCATTGTGAGAACATTTTCCCTGTCACTGGTGCTTGTTCTGTTGAAAAGCGGATTTGCCCTTGCTGTGAAGTCTCCGCTTTTTACGTATACCGGATAAGGAAGCGGAAGGGCGTAGTATCTTACTGTGTTTATAATTTCAGTGAAGCTGAAAAACTCAGATGCTGCGTTCAGTATTACTTCAGTTCCGACCGGCATATCAGAGTCAACTGCCTCGACGGTGTATTTTCCGTTTGTATACCCGTGCCACTCATGAACGATATCAGGCGTTTTGTATGAACGGGTTCTGACTGTTATCTCAGGGGCTGTCATGAAGCAGGAGAGGATACCTATTCCGAATCTGCCTATAAAGGACCCTGTTTCACTGCTGCTCTTTTTTGATGACATACCTATTACGGAGAGAAAACGGTGAATTTCGTCCTCTGTGAGTCCGCTTCCGTTGTCACGGAAAACAAGACTTTTGTGTTCCGTTATTGTTATATCTATACGCGGCTCTTCGTCCATGCCGTGCGCTTTTCTGAGATTTACCGCATCAGCGGAGTTCTGCAGAAGTTCCCTTATGAATACCTTCGGTGTGCTGTAAAGATGGTTCGAAAGAAGCTCCATCATGCCGCCGAGGTTTACGCTGAAAAAGTGTTCATCCATTTTAATTACCCTCATATCTTAATTCTCATATCTCTTTACTCCGGACTGCGCACACGCGCAGTCTCTGCTGCGGGATTTGTGCAGTCTGTTCTGTCCGGCTCCGGCAGACAGAGTTTTGAAAAAAGGGCATATAACATTTCCGGTGGAAGCATGTTATATGCCCGTAATATTTTTCTGAATACTGATATTATTCGTCGTCCTCGTCTTCAGATTCTGATTCCTCTCCGGAATCTTCTGTATCTGAGTCTTCGTCAGAGGCACTGCTTTCATCCTGACTGAACATATCATTGTTTTTAATATCTGTATTTTTTACGACAAACTCTGCAGCAACATAACCTGTCATTGTTTCATCGTAAATAACCTTGTACCATTCGGTTCCGTCATCAGAAGTGTAGCTTTCAACAATCTCGACTTCATCGCCGTTTACAAGCTGTGTGATGGCTTCAGCTGATGAGCTCGGCTGTTCACGGAGGTTGAGGTAGTCATCGAGACCTGCAACTGTACCCATGTTCTTAGGAACTGAAAGTGATATATCAGTGATTACAACTTCGATAGGAGCCTTGTCAGCAGACTCGTCATCAAATCTGAAGTCAGCTGTCATCTGGCAGGCATCGTTTTCGAATGTCTTGTGTACATAGTAGTAGGCATCCTGTGCATTGAGCTCAGGAGCACTCTGTGTGAGTGCAAGAACAATCTTGAGCTGGTCAAAAGTCATATCTGCAGTAACCACTGGTGTAACCTGAGCATTGCCTGTAAGGATTACGCCGCAGATAAGCGAATCATCAGTAACAGGATTGTCAAGTGACCTGAGTGTTACATTGAAGTCATCGTAAACAATCTGTGTGCCGTCTCCGGTGATTCTGATAACGTGCTTCTCACCGAGTATCTTCTTGACATCACCGAAAGTCATGCCGGGGAAGTCAATCGCGTTGTAGTGAACCATTGAAAGGTCCGGAGTGCTGTCTTCATTTTCAGTGATAACCTCATCTGTTACAGCCGGGATATCACCCTGCGAATCATCGCTGTCATCGTCTCTGTCAGTATATCTGAGATAAACGAGCATAAGTGAATATGCGAAAACGAGAACCGCAAGTATGAGGATGCATATGTTAAGCATAAGTGAAGGCTTCTCAACCTTGATTATACTCTCCTCCTCAGGGCTTATTCTTACAACGTCTATATATTCGTACGGTTCACCGCACTTAGGGCATATGTCTGATTTTTTAGGAACCTTTGCTCCGCAGTTTCTGCATAATTTTTTCATATCTGTATCACCTTATCCCGCGCACATACAATAAAAATATACACAGTGCGCATTATCCGAAATCAAAAATAAAATAATTATAGTGAATGTCAAAAAAGTATTGAATTAATTAATTTTTTTAGTTCAATATAATCCGACGTTCACATATAATTATATAACAATTGATAGTATATTGTCAATATTACAGGTAATAAAAATGACAGCAAACTGTATTTTTTCAGTCTGCTGTCACATAAGTTTATCTGTACTGTATTTAACCGGAATTATTCCTCAGGATTTTTAAGTACTGATTTTCTCTTGTTGTGCTTCTGCTGGTAGAGAATCTCGTCAGCCTTTTCAAGTATGTCAGAGAGTACAACGCTGCTGTCGCATACGAAAGGATATATACCGGTACTCATATTGACGTAGTACGGCTTGTCACAGGTACTGTTGAAACGTTCGGATATATCATTGATTCGGCTGAGAATCTGGTTGACGTTTTCAGTTCTGTCAAGAAGGGCAAACGCAGCAAATTCATCGCCGCCGATTCGTCCGATTATATCAGTTGTACGGAAGGAACGGGTGAGTATGCCGGCGATATTCTTGAGAGCAAAGTCGCCGTCCTCGTGGCCGAATTTGTCATTTACTGTTTTGAGACTGTCCATATCCGCAAACACAACAACTGCGTTGCGTCCCTTGTTTGCCGGGTTATGGATTATGGCTTCCGCACTGTCAAAGTAACCTCTTCGGTTAAATATTCCTGTGAGCTCATCATACTTTGAAATCTTTTCAAGATTTCTGTTGTTTTCCTTCTCGTTGTCCAGGAGAGTCTGGAGGTTTGAGAGTATGGAGTTGTATTTGAGTGCAGTGCCTATCTGCAGTGTTATCTTGTTGATGTACTGATAGTGTTCAGGCTTAAGGGAACATATAAGGAAACCGTATATCTCCTCGTTCGAGAACAGAGGGCTTATAACGAGAGAATTGCCCGAATCGGTAATTACCTTTCTGTCCATGATTATCTCACGGGTTTTTCTTATATTGTCGGATTTGTGAAACTTAATGTCTCCGTTTTCCTGTGAGTACACAAGTCTGATTGTCTCAGGCGGACAGAACTGTGAGCCTTCCCTGTGCTCGGAAGGACTGTCGAACAGATACATCCAGCTTCTTTCTATTCCGATTTCATTAAGCCTTGACATTATCGGACGGAGAGAGTGAACGCTGGACTCGCCGGTTATGATAACGTCATTTACAATGTAGTTTATAACTGAATCCTTAAGGCCGACATTCTTAACGTTCTGACGGCCTGCGGTGTGCTTGTATGTGGCAAATTCCCTGTATATCTGGGAGAAGACAACGCCGAGGTCTTCAGTGCCGGAAAACTCTGATGAGAGTCTGTACTGAATTACGTCAATTATATTGTAAATCTCGTCTGAAGGCATTACCGAGAGGATGCCGGTTGAGACTATGTCCTGTACGGCGTTCTGAACTGCCTTCCTGTAGTGTTTAGGCTTGATAAATGATTTGTAGTCGAGTATAATCTCAAAGAAGTTTTCGAAGGCCTGGATTATCTTTGCGTACTGCTCTGCAGAGAATGTTTTTGTATATCTGAGCTTTGCCGAATCTCTGAAAAGGTATTTCATATAGTCCTTTTCAGTATATGAGGAAAGCTGCGACTTGCTGAGTCTTGTGTCAGAAAAAACATAGCTCAGGTTTTCATATGAGGTGTTCCTGCAGCAGCATGAGTTGCGGACTACAAGATTTGTAGGAACAGTTATGTGCTGCGGCTCCGGTGAGTTTATAAGCTCAGGAACCCTTCTGACAGCCTGATAGCCGAGACTGTAAGTGTCAGCGTTTACAGTTGTAAGATGCGGATACAGATCCGTTGCAGTTTTTGAATTGTCAAATCCGATTACGGATATGTTCTTGCCTATAATGTACTGCGGGTGATTTTTAAGAACACGGTATCCGCCCTTTGCCATTTCATCGTTGGCAAAACAGATAGCATCTATATACTGGTTTCGTTCAAGAAGCTCAGTAACCCTGTCATCGCAGTTTTCGGAAAAGTCACCGTTTACTATCATGTTTGCATCAAACGGGAGTCCGTTTTCAAGAAGTGTTTCTATATAGACGTTAAGTCTTTCCTCTGCGTCAGAGTTGAGCTTTGAGCCGCCGACAAATGCAATACTGCGGCAGTTGTGTCTGTGAATAAGATGATTGATAGCCTGTTTAAGACCGCTTCTGTTGTCAAATCTTATTGAGCTGTAGTTTTCGTATTCTGATGAAATTGTCATTACCGGTACACCCGGAAAACGTTCTATGAACTTCTGCGTGTCAGAATCGGAAAGGGTATTTCCGATGATTCCGGCCATGATGATAAGAAAATCAAGGTTTTCCTTTCCGCCCATCTCGTAGGTTGTATTGTACTGGTAGTAGTAAGGAGACTTCAGCGGATCATTGTAGTCACCGTTAAGGTGCATACCCGGAAATATAATAAGGTTGGCGTTGATGTCCTTTGCGGCAGCGGATGCGCCCTTGCATACAGAGTACACTGAAACATCAACGAGATTACTTACGTAAAGTCCAATGGTGAGTCCTGGATTGCTCATTAAATAAACTCCTGTGTTGTCATATTATTTAAAGTACATGAACAGCTGGCACTTTATCATGCCGTTATAGAGCTTTCTTCTCTTGTCAGCCGGTCTTCCGAAAAAGTTTTCGAAGTTTTCATGCGGAGAAATGATGTAGTAGGTATTTCCTTTACCCTGGACAAATTTGCGTCCCATAATTCTGTAGAGGTTTTCCGCTTCCTTAAGCTCGAGCATTCTTTCACCGTAAGGAGGGTTGCAGATTACAACTGCATTTTCCACTTCATCAAAGTTTCGTATATCAGCCTCATATGCTGTGAGTCTTGAGGCTACGCCGGCCTTTTTGATATTGTCGTTTGAGAGCATTACGCATTCACTGTCATTGTCATATCCGGTTCCGCGGAACTTTGCATCCTTTTTCACGAGTGAAACGGCGCGCTTTCTCTCTTCGTTCCATATGTCACTGTCTGATATTTCCCATTTTTCTGCGGAAAACTTTCTGTTTATACCCGGAGCAATTCCCAGTGCCTTGAATGCAGATTCGATAAGAAATGTACCGCTTCCGCAGAACGGATCGCATACAAAGCTGTTTTCACGGACATGTGCAAGGTCAATTATGCCTGCAGCCAGAGTTTCCTTGATAGGAGCGAGGTTTGAATTTCTTCTGTAGCCTCTCTTGTGAAGTCCGGCTCCGCTTGTGTCGAGGTATATCGTAACGACATCCTTCATGATACCAAACTGAATCTGATGAACAGCACCTGTTTCATCAAGCCAGTTTACTCCGTACTTTTCCTTCATTCGCTCAACGGCAGCTTTTTTGATTATCGACTGGCAGTCAGGTATGCTGCGGAGCTGGGAGTTCAGGGAGTAGCCCTTTACCGGAAAGGCCTCCGACCTGCCGATGAATTCTTCAAAAGGAATGTTTCTTACACCCTGAAAAAGATCTTCGAAGGAAAGTGCCCTGAATTCTGCCAGCTGTATAAGAACTCGCTCAGCTGTGGAGAGACATATATTTGCCCTGGCAATCATGCTGAGGTCGCCTTCAAAAGTTACACGTCCGTTTTCCGCAGCGACATTTTCAGCACCGATTTTCTTTGCCTCAAATGTCAGTACGCTTTCAAGGCCGAAGTGACACGGGCAGGCAATTTTGTATTTGTTCAAAAAAACACATCCTTAATTTGTATTATTGTTTCGGTTGCAGTTACACACTCTAATATTATACCATACATATGATGATTTGTTAATAGCATTGTGAAATTTTTTTGAGGCCGGAAAACAGGAATGAAAGTATCAGGTATGCAGGAAATCAAAAAGAAGGTCCGGATTTTCTCCGGACCTTCCTGATGAAAGCATATTCTTTTGTATTGTTATTATCAGTGGTAAGCACAGTAAGGATCTTCTGCCTTGAAGTAACCCATACCGCCGCTCGGACATCTTGATGTTGCTCTTGCACCTGTTGCTGCACAGTAGCTTTCGTTTGATACTGATTCACATTCAGGGAAGTCATCACCGGACCAGTGCTCATCAGCATATGTACCGAAAACGCATTTCCAGATCCATGCTGAGTCTGCCATCTCGATTGCCCATGAGTTGGTACCATGGTCATAACCTATCCATACAGCTGAAACATAGTCAGGTGTAAGTCCTACGAATGAGATATCACGCCAGTCTTCTGATGTACCTGTTTTTCCGACAATCGGAGTGCCGCCCCAGAGACGTGCGCTTGTACCGGTACCGTTTGTGATAACGTTTGAGAGAAGCTTGTTCATGATGTATGCAGTGTCTTCACCGACAGCCTGTTCAGCTTCACGTGTTTCATTGTCTATGATAACCTCACCTGTCATAACGTCAACACACTTGCTGATGATACTTGCCTTGTAGAACTTGCCGCCGTTGCCGTAAGGCATATAGGCATTTGCAAGGTTGATAACGCTCGGGCCGGTACGTGTGGCACCGATACAGAGAGGAGCGTAGTCAATATCCCATTCAGGGTCAAGGTCAAGGTGAAGCTTTGTTGTAGCAAAGTCAAATACTGCATGGGCAAGATTGTTACCGTCGTTGTAGATAATCTGTGCCGGGAGAGTATTGATTGACTGCTTGAGGAAGTAGTGAACCGGATAGTAACCGCCTGACGGAGCACCGTCATAGTTGTGAGGCCAGTATTCAAATCCAGGTACTGTTCCGTAAGGGAGATACTTGTCATAGAAGTATGTGGAGTATGTCATAAGACCTGTTTCAATTGCGTAGCCGTATGTTGTAACAGGCTTGATTGTTGAACCAGGCTGACGTCCGCCTTCGTATGCTGAATTCCATCCGCGGTTGTCGTCCTTTGTCTTTCCGCCGATTTTTCCGACGAGGCCGCGTATATGTCCCGAATAGTCCATAACAGCTATAGCTGACTGTACGGGTTCATCTTCCGTACTGAGACCCGGAGGGAAGTATGACCAGTCTTCATAAGCCCAGTCAAGGTGTTCCTGAACATCACGGTCAGTTGAAAGGTATACCTTGTAGCCGCCGCTGTTGAACATTTCGAGGCCTTCCTGACGGTAGTCAAGGCCGTTCTTTTCCTTGAGGTAGTCGCCGATTTCAGAAAGTGCAGTTTCGAGCGGCCATGAGAAAACCTCAGGATTTTCGAATTCGTCATCACTTTCCGTGAGCTTCTTGTATGTTGAGTGAGTTCTCTTAAACTCAGGCATTGTTGTAAGGATGATTTTCTCCTTCAGTGCACTTTCGTATTCGTCAGCGGATATAACACCGAGCTCGAACATCTTGTAGAGAACGACTTCCTGTCTTTCCTTGTTGTCCTCAGGGTAGTCAGTAGGATTGTAGTCGTTAGGTGCCTTAGGGATGGCTGCCAGAACTGCTGCCTCAGCAATTGTAAGGTCCTTTGCTGATTTTCCGAAGTAGCCGACTGATGCGGCCTCGATACCGTACATATGGTATCCGTCAATTCCTGAGAAGTAGATTTCGTTGAGGTAGGCTTCAAGGATGTCATCCTTTGTGTAGTTCTTTTCGAACTTCATGGCCTTGAAGATTTCTCTCATCTTACGGTCCCATGTAGGCGCGTCATCACGGGTAACTGTTTTGATAAGCTGCTGTGTGATTGTGGAACCACCGAACTCAGCTCTGTGAATACCGATTGAGTTGAGAGCAAGGTTGATGATAGCAGCTGATGTTCGCTTGTAGTCAACGCCTTCGTGTGAGTAGAAACGCTCATCCTCGATGCTTGTAAACGCAAACTTTACATGAGCAGGAAGTGTTTTGATATCACACGGGAGCTTGACGTTGTGGGACTGCGGAGTAACCTTGTAGATGAGTTCGTACTCTTCGGTTTCGTTGTTCATCTCGTAGATATACGAAGCAAAGCTCTGCTTGAAGTCCTGCAGAACAACGGTGTCCGTTGTGTCCATGAAGTTAAGAAGGTAAACCGCTATAACGGTACCTATCAGCGTTCCTGTGAGAATCAGCATGAGAAACAGTGTGAAGACTGCCGTTCCTATTATTGAGAAGAACTGTTTAATGGTATAGGCTGCAACGTAGAGCTGCCTTGATTTTTTATCCTTAGGCGGTTCGCCTCCGTAGAACTCAAGCATCCTTCGTCTGCGCTTCAGTCTGCGTTCTTCCTCATAGTCAGAGAAAATCTCCCGGTACTGTTCGGTAATCTCTGATTTGATATCACCTATACGTTCCTTTATTTTTTCCGATACAGGTGCGTCATCAGGAACGGAACCATGCGATTTCTTTCTGTGCTCTGATTCCGTGACAGGAGGTTCAGTCTGTGTTTCCGTACTCACCGTTTCTTCAGTAGTCAGATCATCAAGAACGTCTCCGGTACTTTCAGTCTCGCTGAGTATCCTGTCGATATAATCATCGGAAATATTATTGTTGTCTTTATTGTCCATCTGTGAGCTCCTTTCAGAAGCGTGCTGCAGCCTGCGGAAAAATAACCGTCAGCCGTCAGCCGGTCTGCATGCAGCTGAGTTTGTCAGCGCATGTGCTGGGTAATAGTGATTATGCACATATTTTTATTATAACACAGTTATCTGTTTTTGTTAATATATTTTTTTGAAAACGCTTATTAATTTGTTAAAAAGGCTCTAAAATGAATATAATACAGAGTGATTTTGTAAAGTCTGACAACAGGACTATTCATCAGTATTTCCGGCAGGCTGCGGCTCTGTTTCCGTAACAGGTTCCGTTGATGTGACCGGGGCCTCAGTTACAGGCGGCTGGTGATGTGCGTCACAGTACTTCAGTGATGCTGTTTTGTACCATCCCTTTCCGCCGGCCGGACATTTCTTTCCCGCAGGCTTTCCGGTTTCCGCACAGTAGTCAAGGTGCACAACACCGTCACACTCCGGAAAAACGGCATCTGATTTTACAGAATCCGCATACTCACCGAATACATTTTTCCAGATCCGGGATGAGGATGCGTTCTTTATGGCAGACTGGTTTGTTCCGTTTTCATATCCGGTCCATACTGCGGACACGTAATCTTCAGTCAGACCTACAAACAGGATATCACGGTAGTTTTCCGTGGTGCCTGTTTTACCGGAAAGCTTCTTTCTGTCAAGCTTCGCCGGTCTTCCGGTACCGTTTAAAACAACCTCACGGAGCAGTTCTCTCATTATAAATGAGGTTTCCTCACTTATGGTGCGTTCTCCCTTTCGCTCATCATTTTCAAGGTAAATGCGCTGTGAGGAGGAGTCCTTGATTCTTCTTACAATATGCGGCCTGTGGTATATTCCTCCGTTTCCGAACGGCACATAGGCAGAGGCAAGGTTAAGGAGTGACGGTCCTGTTCCCGTGGCACCGAGACTTACAGCAGCATATTCGAGGTCAGTTTCCTCGTTAAGCTCAAGCTTCATTGTGTCATGAGCAAAGTCAAAGACGTTTTTCAGTCCGAACCTGCTGCAGAGCCGGGCAGGTATGGTGTTGTATGATTCTGCTAACAGCTGATAAACCGGCAGAATCTTTCCTGTTGTCCGCCCGTCATAGTTTACAGGCCACTCTTTTTCGTCAGCAGTGCCTGCAGGCAGGGGTTCATCAGCGAACATGTCAGACCAGGTGATGAGGTCATTTGATATGCCGTATCCGTAAGCGGCAAGCGGCTTGATTGTTGAGCCGGGCTGTCTGTGTGCGTCCGATGCATTGTTCCAGCAGAATGATGATTTCTTTTCGCCTATTCCTCCGCATATTCCCTTTATCTCGCCGCTGTAGTCAAGCACAACGGCAGCGCCCTGTATCATTTCAGCCTGTTCCTCACCGTTTTCATCAGTATAGTATGCATATTCCTCAGGGAAAAACGTATGGTCGGCCATGTTTTTTTCAAGCTCAGCCTGGACGTTTTCATCAGCGGAGAGAAAAATCTCGTATCCTCCGTTCATGAATTCCCTCATGCCGTCCTCATAGCTTAAGTCTTTGTACTCGCAGATAAATTCGCAGAATTCACCAAGGGCAGTGTCAACTGTCCACGGTGTGACGTCAGGATTTTCAAAGTCAGTGCCTAATTCGGAGATTTTTACCTCTGCATCATCTCCCGGATGTATGAAGTTCATTTTTTCAGCGTAAGCCTCTTCATATTCGTCAGCTGTCAGGCATCCGGAGCTGAACATTTTTTTCAGACAGTAAACCTGGCGCTCACGGTTTCGCTCACTTCCGTTCAGAGGATTTCTAAGGTACGGGTTCTGTATTACCGATGCAAGGCACGCAGCCTCCGCAGCAGTAAGGTCTGATGCGTGCTTTCCGAAATAACCTGCGGCTGCTGCCTCAATGCCGTACATGTTGTATCCGTCCTCGGTCTGTCCGAAGTATATGATGTTCATGTATTTTTCAAGAATCTGTTCCTTGGTATAGTGGGTTTCAAGGCTGACTGCCCTGGAGATTTCACGCAGTTTTCTGTCAACTGAAACCTCGTTGTCAGAGGTTATGTTTTTAACAAGCTGCTGGGTAATTGTTGAACCTCCGGCAATGTCACCGCTGCTTGTAAATCCGGCTGTTCTCAGTACTTCCTTTATAACGGCCGCCGATGTTGTTTTTATATCTATACCGTCATGGGAGTAAAAGCGCTCATCCTCAGCACAGACAAAGGCGTTTTTTACGTGTTCCGGAAGGGAGTCTCCGCTGACTTCAGCGCTGATATTTCCGGTGTACGGAGTTACCTTGTAGATAAGTCTGTACTCTCCGGTTTCCGGGTCAGTGCTGTAAATATATGATGATTTTTCCTTTACCGGTTCAGGAATATATATTTCCGTAACGTTTTCAAGCTTTTCCGAAGCCCTGAAAACAGCTGCAACTGAAAAGACCACAGCTGTTACAAGCAGGATAAGTGATGTGGAGAGAACTGAAGTCAGAACTATCCAGAATAATTTTGCCGCTCTGTTTATTTTTTCCTCCACATCTGTACCCCCTCCGCGGAAAAGCTTTTTCTATATTATATAGTAAATGTATGAGAAATACAATATGAAAAATATTATTTTAACTTTGATGCAGAATGTCATCTTAATCCGATATAATATATAATGAACGCAAAAAAAGAATTTTAAGGGAAACGCTGATATGAACAGCTGACCTTTTCGATTACGTGAAACTTGTTAAACTTATCACAGGCAGATAAAAAAATGACCTCCGGGCTGAGTAAAAGCCCGGAGGTCATTTTTTATATCAGTTTTTCTTTATTCGTCAAGCGCGCCGCGGAGTGATGCTGTAAGTTCAGCAATCCTTGCTGTTGAACCGGCTCTGTCGTCTTCGTCGATGAGTCTTACGACAGCACTTCCGACGATAATTCCGTCGGCATACTTTTTGATTTCTCTTGCCTGTTCAGGCTTTGAAATACCGAAGCCGAGCATATTAGGAACCTTTGAGTACTCCCTGACAGTATCGAAGAAGCCTGTGAGGTTCGTGTTGAGGTTGTCTCTTACGCCTGTAACACCTGTTGATGATACGCAGTAGAGGAAGCCTTTAGCCTGTGAAGCAATCTTTCCTGTTCTTTCAAATGAAACAGGAGTTACAAGGCTTATCGGGATAATGCCGTACTTTTCAGCAGTGCCGTTGATTTCATCATATTCCTCATACGGAAGGTCAGGAACGATAACGCCGTCTATACCTGCTTCCTTACAGCATGAGAAGAACTTTTCCGTACCGAATCTGAAGATTGTATTGATGTAGAGCATGAGAAGGAGAGGCATCTCTGTCTTTTCACGGAGCCTCTTTACCATTTCAAATGTACCGACGAGAGTTGTGTTTCTGTTGAGAGCCTTAAGGCTTGCCTGCTGAATTACAGGGCCTTCAGCGATAGGGTCTGAGAAAGGAACGCCGATTTCGATAAGGTCAGCACCTGCTTTTTCCATAGCGAGAACAGCTTCTTCAGTCTGTTCATATCCGCCGCATCCGGCTGTAATATATGTGATAAGAGCTTTTTTGTTCTGTGCCTTAAGATTGTCAAGGCAGATTTCAATTTTATTCTTCATCTAATTTTACTCCTCTGTACTTTGCAATAGAATAAACGTCCTTGTCGCCGCGTCCTGAGAGACAGATAATCATAATCTGGTCTCTGGTCATCTTCTTTGCTTCTCTGAGAGCTGCTGCAACTGCGTGTGATGATTCGATAGCAGGGATGATACCTTCAGTCTTTGAAAGATATTCGAAGGCACATACAGCTTCTTCGTCTGTAACGTCCACATATTCAGCACGCTTTGTTTCAAAGAGGTTAGCGTGTTCCGGTCCGATACCAGGGTAGTCAAGACCTGCTGAGATAGAGTAAACCGGATCAATCTGGCCTTCTTCGTTCTGGAGGAAGAGTGACTTCATTCCGTGGAAGATACCAACTGAACCCTTTGTGATTGTAGCAGCGTGGAGTGCTGTGTCAACGCCCTTGCCGGCTGCTTCTGCGCCGATAAGTCTTACGCCTTCATCAGGAATGAAGTTGTAGAACATACCCATAGCGTTTGAACCGCCGCCTACGCATGCAACGACTGCATCAGGAAGCTTTCCTTCTGCTTCAAGTATCTGTGCTCTTGCTTCCTCTGAAATAATTTTCTGGAAGTTACGAACCATCTCAGGATACGGATATGGTCCCATTACTGAGCCGATACAGTAAAATGTTGTTTCTGAGTTTGCTGACCAGTCTCTCATTGCTTCATTGATAGCGTCCTTGAGTGTCTTTGTACCGCTGTCAACAGGGACAACTGTTGCACCGAGAAGCTCCATACGGTATACGTTGAGTGACTGTCTTTCAGTATCCTCACGTCCCATGTAAACTGTACATTCAAATCCCATGAGAGCGGCTACTGTTGCTGTTGCAACACCGTGCTGGCCTGCACCCGTTTCAGCGATGATTCTGTTCTTGCCCATTTTCTTTGCAAGGAGAAGCTGGCCGAGTACGTTGTTGATCTTGTGTGAACCTGTGTGGTTAAGGTCCTCACGCTTGATGTAGATCTTTGGACCGCCAAGGTCTTCAGTCATTTTTTCTGCATAGTAGAGCAGTGATGGTCTTGACGCATAGTCTCTGTAAAGTGTGCGCAGTTCCTTATTGAATTCCTCATCGTTTACATATTTGTTATAGGCCCTTTCAAGCTCCTCAACTGCATGCATTACAGTTTCAGGAACGTACTGGCCTCCGAATCTTCCGAATCTGCCTTTTTCCTGTGACATAATTCCAATCATTCCTTTCGATTTTTGTTGTTTATATATAAGTTAAAGGGTATAAGCTGTTTTACTCTCTGCCGAGAACAGTCATGATGACCTGCATTTTGCCAAGGTCCTTGCACCCGTCGGTTTCAATTCCGCCGGAAATATCAAATCCGTAAGGGGAGAGTGAGTTCAGCGCCTCCGGGATATTTTCTGCTGTAAGACCACCGGCAATGAAGTAAGGCATGCTGATGTCAGTGTTTCTGATTACATCCCAGTCAGCTACCTTTCCGGTTCCGCCGTAGGCTTCCTTTGAAAAACTGTCAAGCAGAAGGACATCTGCGCCAAGCTTTTCAGCGTTTAATATGTCTTCAGAAGATTTTACCCTGACAGCCTTCCAGATTTCGCACTCAGTCCGTTCCCTGAGGTATGAAATCATTTCAGCGTCTTCATCTCCGTGAAGCTGGATTACATCGAGACCGCATATGTCTGCTGTGTGAACAATATCAGAGCCTTCTGCATTTACAAATACGCCGGCTTTTTTTATCACCGGATTAAGGCTTTCTGATATTGCCGCAGCATCCTCAGGACTTATATACCTTTTTGAAGGGGCGAATATAAATCCGATATAGTCAGGTCTGGTTATGTTTGCATACTCAACGTCCTCAGGACGTCTGATACCGCAGAATTTTACTTTCATACGATATCCTTTCTGAGTTCAGCAACAGTTCCTGCAACATCGTCTGTTCTCATAAGTGTTTCACCGATGAGTACTGCGTCAGCACCGTATGAACGAAGAACCTTCATATCGGCATTGTCTCTGATTCCGCTTTCCGAAACCACAATGCAGCCTTCAGGAAGCTTTGCTGCCAGAGAACCTGTTGTATCAAGTGAAACCTCAAACGTTTTAAGGTTTCTGTTGTTGATTCCTATAATCTCAGGCTTTGCAGGAAGAAGATTTTCAAGCTCTTCCTCGTTGTGAACCTCACAGAGACAGTCAAGTCCGAGTGAGTCAGCAAGTGCCTTGAACTTTATAATAGTATCAGTGTCAAGGATGGCTGATATAAGAAGAACAGCGTCCGCACCGATTACTCTTGCTTCATATATCTGATACTCATCAATGATGAAATCCTTTCTGAGTATCGGAAGATTTACGTTTTCACGGATATCTCTGAGATACTTTGAGGAGCCGTTGAAGTAGAATTCCTCAGTCAGACAGGAGATTGCGTTTGCTCCGGCCTTTTCATATTTTACAGCCTGTTCAACAGGACGAAAATCCTCGCATATAACTTTTTTGGAAGGAGAGGATTTCTTTACTTCCGAGATAATGCTTATCCCCGGAGCGGCAAGTGCATCCTTAAAGCTTATTGTCTTTCTTGTACATGCAAGTGCAAGCTCCTTCATTTTCTCAGGAGAAATCTCTGATTTTTCCCTTTCGAGCTGTATCTTTCTTTTTTCTACAATATCATCAAGAATCATTAAAGACTTCCTCCGTTTGTGAGCTTAATAAGCTGGTTAAGTTTTTCAAGAGCCTTTCCGGAATCAATTGCTTCTTCAGCAAGCTTTACGCCTTCTCTGAGTGTTGCGGCTTTGCCGACAGTATAGAGAGCAGCTGCTGAGTTCATTACTACGATGTTTCTCTTTGGTCCCCTGAGTGTTCCTGAGAGAATCTTAAGTGTTGTGTCAGCATTTTCTGTCGGTGTTCCGCCGACAATTGATTCCTTTGAAGCTGTTTCAAATCCGAAATCTTCAGGAGTGATTTCATATTCTGAGATTTCGCCGTTCTTTATTTCGCATACTGCAGTAGGAGCTGAGACTGAGATTTCATCAAGACAGTCTGTTCCGTATACGAGCATTGCTCTTTTGATTCCGAGCTTGATAAGAACCTCAGCCATAGGTCTGAGAAGATCCTTTGAGTATGTTCCGAGTACAATATAGTCTGTTTTTGCAGGGTTTGTGAGAGGTCCGAGAATATTGAAAACAGTCTTGATGCCAAGCTGCTTTCTTGCAGGAGCAACGAATCTCATACTGCTGTGATAGCTCTGTGCAAAGAGGAATGAAAGACCGATTGTGTCAATGTATTTTTTGGCTTCTTCAGGAGTTGAAGCAATCTTGACGCCTACGCTTTCAAGAATATCAGCAGCACCGCTCTTGCTTGATACGCTTCTGTTGCCGTGCTTAGCAACCTTGGCACCGCATGCAGAGATAACAAATGATGATGTTGTTGAGATATTGAATGTGTTTGACATATCTCCGCCTGTACCAACGATATCGATTGCGTCACTGCAGCTTGTTACTTCGGAAGCCATTTCACGCATTCCCTTTGCAAAGCCTGTGATTTCGTCGATGTTTTCGCCGTTGAACTTCATTGCTGTAAGAAGTGCAGCTATCTGTGCGTCAGTAGCGCCGCCGTTCATTATGCAGAGCATTGCTTCGTGTGCTTCGTCTTCAGTGAGGTGTTCGTGTCTGTCTGCAACCTTTGCGATATATTTCTTAAGTTCATTTTTATCCGCAGGAGGTGCTGCCGGCTGTGCAGCCACTCCGTAGTCCTCAACGTTCTTAAGGAAGTTATTAATCATTGCTGCACCGTCCGGTGTGAGGATTGATTCAGGGTGGAACTGAACGCCGAATACCTTGTAGACTCTGTGTTCAACAGCCATGATCTGTCCGTTTTCATCACGGGCTGTAACCTTGAGACAGTCAGGGTTTTCTGCTGAGTCAGAGATAAGTGAGTGGTATCTTGCAACTTTTATTTTGTCAGGAAGTCCGTCAAAGAGCTCTGTTGTTGAGGCAATTGAGATTTCGCTTGACTTGCCGTGCATGAGCTGTGTTGCCTTTACGATTTTTCCGCCGAAGGCTTCAACGATTGCCTGGTGTCCGAGGCATACACCGAGAATCGGGATCTGTGTAGCGAAGTGCTTGATTGCAGGGATTGAGATGCCTGCGTCTGCAGGGTAGCCAGGGCCAGGTGAGATGATGATGGCCTTCGGATCCATTGCCTCAAGTTCCTCGATTGTTATCTGGTCGTTTCGGAATACTTTTATGTCTTCGTACATTGTTCCGATGAGCTGATAAAGGTTATAGGTAAATGAGTCGTAGTTGTCTATCATTACTATCATGGTTTTATCATTCCTTTTCTATATTACAGGTTAGTGAAGTTTCTTTTCCGGGCTTTGCGGTCGCCCGGACCTTCGCCGTCATGGTTTAGGGGAGGGTGACTTTTCAGCCGGGCTTTGCGGTCGCCCGGACCTTCGCTGTCATGGTTTAACGAACCGGGGCTTTTCAGCCGGATCAGAGGCTGGCTGCGTTGATTACGGCGTTTACCATTGCGTTGGCTTTGTTCTTTGTTTCGATGTATTCCTTCTCAGGAACTGAGTCGGCTACGATACCGGCGCCGGCCTGGATGTAGGCCTTGCTGTTTCTGAAGAGGACTGTTCTGATAGCGATACATGTGTCTATGTTTCCGTCGAAGCCAAGATAACCTACTGTGCCGCCGTAGAGACATCTCTTTGTTTTTTCAAACTCATCGATAAGCTCCATGGCACGTACCTTAGGAGCACCTGAAAGTGTTCCGGCAGGGAGAACTGAGAGGAGAGCATCGATTGCATTTTTATCCCTGTGAAGCTTTCCTGATACATCTGAAACGATGTGCATTACCTTTGAGTAGCGCTCGATATGCATGAAGTCATCGACCTTTACTGTACCGTACTCTGAAACCTTGCCGATATCATTTCTTCCGAGGTCAACGAGCATTGTGTGTTCAGCACGTTCCTTTTCATCTGCGAGAAGCTGCTTTTCAAAGCTCCTGTCTTCCTCATCGTTTCTGCCTCTTGGCATTGTTCCTGCAATCGGCTTTGTAGTGATAACTGAGTCATCTACATTTACAAGCATCTCAGGTGAAGCGCCGGCGATGCAGTAGTCAGGATTTCTGAAGTAGAAAAGGTATGGTGAAGGGTTAGTTGCACGGAGCATTCTGTAAACTGAGAAGCTGTCCGGCGGGTTGTCGATTTCGAAACGCTGCGAAAGAACAATCTGGAATATATCGCCGTTTATGATGTGTTCCTTTGCCTTTCTTACATTTTCCTCAAACTCTTCCTGAGTAACGTTTGAAGTTACATTGTATTCCCTTGCAGGAGGATTGTCCCTGATAACCGTACATGAGTCAAATGTTCTGAGGTAAACCGCATTTGCTCTCTCAACAGCCTTTTCGTACTGTTCCTCGATGCTTACTGGAGTGTCCTTAAGTATATTTTCAATGATGATAATCTTTCCGCTCAGATGGTCAAATGCAATAAGCTCGTCATAGAGGAAGAGGTCGCAGTCCGGAAGACCGATATCATCCTTCGGAATATTTGTGAGCTTCGGTTCCATGTATCTTACTGTATCGTAGCCGAAGTAACCTACAAGTCCGCCGAGGAGCTTAGGCGCATTTTTGATTTTCGGCATTTTATACTTGTCAACAAAGTATGAGATAAATCTTACCGGGTCATCAACCCTTGCTGTTTCAGTGCTTGTAGCTGACTTAATCTCTGCCTGATGATCCCTGATTACAATTTCAAGCTTAGGGTTGATACCGATAAATGAGTAACGGCCCCATTTTTCATTGTTGTCAACACTTTCGAGAATGAAACTGTTTTCCTGACGCTGGCTGAGTGTCTGATAAACTCTTACCGGTGTCTGTGTGTCAGAAAGAGCTTCAAACATAACAGGTGCCATGTTGTAGTCTTTCAGATAGCCTCTGACTTCGTCAATTGTTGTTATTGTTTTCAGCATGATAATACCTCCAGAAAATAATCGTATATAAACAAAAAATGCCTATCGTTCCTTACTTAAAAGGGACGATAGACATACCGTGGTGCCACCCGAATTCAAGATTATCCGTGATAATCTCCTTAGTCAGATACATGTATAAAAATACTTTATATCCTGTTCCTGTAACGTGGAACTGACGGCGCCGGATACTTTAAAAAAATTTCACCGGGCTCCTCACAAATCCATTCGTACATCAGCGTGTCTGCCGGACTTCCACCAGTGCCCGGCTCTCTGTGAGACCGTTTTAATGACTACTTACTTTTGCTCATAGGATTTAGCATATTAAAGTTGTAACGTGCTATATTCATATTATATATTCATGACTTCTCTTTGTCAATAGTTTTTTTGAAAAAAATACAGTGAACAAAAAAATGATTTTCCGTTCACTGTGTTTTTTAAGCTGATATACTTTTGTCTTTTCTGATGCGTTTTATCAGAAGCATGAATGCATAAATGACAAGCGTACCTGTTACCGAACCTGAGAAGTCTATCATTACATCGACAGGACTTCCGTATCGTCCGTCAGTAAACAGCTGATGAAACTCATCTGTTGATGCATAGACAAGGCAGAAGGGGAGTGCGGCAAGAAACTTTCTTCCGGTACTTTTTATATATTCGTTTGCGTTGAGAAAAGCAAGGATGCCAAGCAGGGCATATTCTGAAAAATGAGCGCCCTTGCGGATGTAAAAGTGCATACCCTCCACAATTTCCTTCTGGCGTTCCGGAGAAAAGTCTGCGAAGTCCTTTACTGTCAGACAGGCGATTCTGTAGGTTATACCTTCACTGAGATTGCCGGATATGTCGGCATTCTGCGAGGAGAAAACAAAAATAAGAATCATGCATGCAGCAAGGCATGCAAGCAGTGTGATTTTTCTTGCCATTGTATGGCTCCTTTCATAAAAAAGCGTTAAGCCCGTAAGGACTTAACGCAGTTTTTCTTAGTTTATAAATCTGTACTGTCTTTTTTTAGGTGTGAAGTATCTGTACGCGTCGTCAGGATTTACTGCATCAGAACCGCGGAATCTTACTTCACCGTTTATTGTAAGAACATCTCCGGCTTTGGAGTCTGTACTCCATTCAGGTATGATGTTGAGCTTGTTCTTTCTTACGTTGTAAACAATTCTGCTGTAGCCTTTTTCAACGAACTTTACACTGCCGTAGTCAATGTCGTATGTATTAGGTTCGATTACTACCTTGGTTGTACCTTCGGATGAGTCCGTGATATCAAGAACGTAGCATCTGTAGTCACCGGAAGGGGAAACTGACTGGTAGGTTACAGTGTCAATTGTGTTTCCTGCGAAGATTGAAACGTAAAGGTAGTACGCAAGGATACACAGTATATAGAGAAGCAGATATATAGTACCGAGTATTGTTTTTATTCCTTCACCGGCGCCGCTTACAAAGAACAGCGTAACTGCCAGGATTCCGAGCGGAACCAGCATGACAAGATTTTCAGGGCTGTAGTAAAGTACTACTACCGGAAGAAAGAAGAGCAGTCCGAAAAGACTGGCTACGGAAGTGAGAATCTGCTTTCGTGAGTAAATCATTGCCGAGCCGAATATAAGGCCGAGTATGATTTCGAGTGCGACAAATGATGTCTGTTTTACTATCTGAATATCATAGTAAAGAGAGGCAAATGCGAGAAAGGTCATAAGACCGATATAGCCTATACTGAGAAGGGACAGAACCCTTTTTATCATTAGTTTTGTTTTTTTATTTTCAGGCAAAAAGTATTCCTCCTTGTTTTGTTCGTCTGTATTGTCTCTTCATGCGCTAACTTTTATTATTATAACATTTTATATCGCCGGATACAATAGTTTTTGATAAAATATTTCACTGCAGACGGAGACGCTGCTGACTGTGACAGAAAAAACGGAAACGGCACCGGAGCCCGGCTGCTGCTTCCGTTTATGAGGAATTTATAACAACACAGAGTTTTGAAAAAACATAGTTAACCAAAAAGACTCCTTCGAGAAGGAGTCTTTTTGGTTATGATATAGGGATTATTGGGGA
Source organism: Oscillospiraceae bacterium (assembly GCA_045642145.1). GTDB lineage: Bacteria > Bacillota > Clostridia > Oscillospirales > Ruminococcaceae > HUN007. Next base: position 30,792 of record JAZUIH010000115.1, read on the forward strand.
TTTATATTCTACGTTGGGGTAAACGTAAAATACCGTAAGTTATATGCCCGGCTTTCCGAAACTGTTATCTGACTTATGGGACTTTGTTTTGTTTTCCCTCGTCGAGCATGTTTATATTATATCCACCCTATGTGTATGAAATATGTTGGTAATGTGAAAGTTTTGTGAAAACGAAAATAAGGTATTTAATAAACCGGTACTTGTTCATTAGTAATAGTTTGTATGAAAATCCGTTTCTGCGTCTGTGCAAAACGTGAATTTATATACAAATTGATTCCTTGTCACGCCTGATTTTGAACCAGAATGCCGTTCCTTCACCCGGGGTGCTCTGTACACCAAAAGGAAAATTGTGCTTTTTCAGTATGGCACGTACTATTGAAAGTCCGAGACCGGTGCCGGCAACTTCGCGCCTTGTCTTTTCAACACGGTAGTACTTTTCGAATATCTGGTGAATATTTTCTTCAGCTATTCCTTTTCCGGTATCCCTGATAATTATCTTTACATATTCGTCTTCGGTTTCCATCGAGACATAAATCTGCTTGTCCTCGCCTGTGTAGTTAACCGCGTTGTTTATGAGATTGTAAATAACCTGTTCGATTTTACCCATGTCGCACTTAACCGGAACCGGCGGATTGTCCGTATAGTTAATGGTATATCCGTTGGATGCTGAAAGCCCTCTGTAGCGTTCAACTATGTCGCTGAGCTTTGAGCTTATGTCAAAGCTTGAGAAGTTAAGAGGCTGACTTCCGTTTTCAAGCTTTGAAAGATCAAGCATGTCACTGACAAGAAGAGCAAGTCTGTCTGTTTCACCGATTATGATTCCAAGATGCTCCTCACGCTTTTCCTTTTTGTCGCCTGACAGATCCCTGATCATTTCGGCATATGCTTTTATCATGGTAAGCGGAGTTCTCAGGTCATGAGAAACATTTGCGATAAGATCACGCTGGAGCTCGTCAATCTTTGAGATTTCGGATGAAGCGTAGTTGAGAGTGCGGGCAAGCATCCGTGTCTCAGTAAAGTTCCCGCCTTCAAATTCGGTTTTGTATTCTCCCTTGGCAAGCTTTTCGGCTGAATCAGTAATATTCTGAATAGGACCGGCGATGCTTCTTGACATAAGGAGCGAGAGTATAAATGAAATTACGATGAGGAGTATGGTAACCAGAAAGGTACTGCTCCTGAGTATTGTAATTGTTGTTTTGACAGGTGTAATAAGCGAGTTGAGTATCAGATAGCAGCCCTGGTCACTGCGGTTGTTCAGAACGCTGCATATTATAACTACCTTTGTGTCCTGGGCTGAGCCGTCAACACAGGTCATAAACTGACCGTTTTTTATATTTGCATTTTTCTGAAGATAGTCTATGTACTTCCTTGTGAACTGATATGACATTGACTTGTTGTTTTCATAGATTACATGATAGTAATTGTCAACAATCATATAGGAGATTTCGTGTTCGGACGCTATACTGTCGAAGTAGCCGGTGAGGCTTTCGAGACTGTCACTGGTAATATCCGATGAATCACTGAAGTAGTCTGTCATGGTCTGCGCAGCTTTTTCAGCAGAGCGTATTCGTCCGGTTTCATAGAACTTTTTCAGGCACAGTATCTGGGCGCCCCAGAGAAGGGCAAGAGCAAGTGCCACGAGAAGAAGGTAGCTCAGAAGAATATGGTACCGTATATGGACACCCTTGCTGCGGACGTGCTTTTTTACATTATTCAGCTTCAAACTTATACCCCATTCCGCGGAGTGTTATAATGAATTTTCTGTATTCGCCGAGGCTGTTTCTGAGCATCTTTATATGGGTGTCAACAGTTCTGTCATCACCGAAGAAGTCGTAGCCCCATACACTCTCGAGCAGCTTGTCTCTTGACATGGCAAGGTTTTTGTTCCTTACAAGGAAGAAAAGAAGGTCATATTCCTTGGGAGTCATTGATGCCTTTTCGCCGTTTACATATACCTCACGTCCGGCCATATCAATCTCAAGGCCTTCGAAGCAGAAACGGTCAGATGCTGTTTCTGCGGGAACGGAATTTCTCTTCATGACAACCTTGATACGTGCCATAAGCTCTTTAGGGGAGAAAGGCTTTACAACATAGTCGTCAATACCTATTTCAAAACCGAAGAGCTTGTCATATTCCTCTCCTCTTGCAGACAGCATGATAACAGGGACGTTCCTGAGCTTTTTTATCTCCTTGCATGCCGAATAACCGTCAAGCTTCGGCATCATTACATCCATTATTACAAGATCAAAGTTTTCGTTCTTTACCATTTCGATTGCCTGCATGCCGTTTTCGGCTTCAGCAACCTCATATCCTTCAAATTCTGCGTATTCCTTTACTACAAGTCGGATATTTATTTCATCATCTACTATCAGAATTCGGCTCATTATATGTACCTCCAGTAAAAATACATTGAACGTGAAATACTTCTGCGTTCACGCTTGTATTCATATTTTACATTAAAAATGTGAATAAAATGTGAAATTCTAAGGAAATGCTGATTAAACCGGAAATACGGGGCGGGATTACAGTGAACATCAGAAAGAACAGGACTGCACATAATGCACTCAGACTTTATCAGTACTTTCCTGAGAAAAATAATGAGAAGAGGCAGTGTTTAATTGATATATTTTCATTGACAATACGGTAATTTTTTTGATATAATTATAGTGAACGCCGGAAAGAATCTGACGTTCACTGTAATTTATTTATTTTTACTGCCGTGCACACCCGATGACAGCGTTGGTTCCGTGCAGACCGGCTGACAGAAAACAAAGAAAAATATTACGAATACTACAGGAGTATGATCCGGGTTTGAGAATTAAATTTTTATTGTTTGAGATTTTATATTTTATTTTATCAGTTCTGCTGATAGTTCTTTCTTTTGTTAATCCTGGTGCTTCATCGTGGGCACTTCTCGGGTACGTTCTGTTCACTGTTTTTCTCGCACTGATGATCAGAAGAAAAAGGATGTCCGAGAAAAAACGGGAAACCGAAATCAACAAGGGACGTATCATTACACTTATGAATGCAATTAATTCATATGTGGTTATCTGGTCCGAGGACGGAAGTATGTTCCTTCTTAATGACAAGCTGAAAAACGTCCTTAAGCCGGAACTTCTGAAAACACCGGCCAAGGATGTTCTTGACGTTCTTTTCCCGCAGGGCTTTATTTCCCACGGCAAGAGTGAGATGATGCTTTCTGCGGTTAAAGAGTTTTCACTTGATTCAAGATACGGAAACCTGTTTATAAACTGGACAAGCTCGCTTCTCATAAGAGGAAACAGTGATGCTGACCGTATGGTAATCTCAATCGGCTTTGATGTTACAGAGAACAAGATGATCAGACAGCAGCTCAACATCACCAATAATCTTCTTGCAACTTCAGAGAAGCATTATTCACTTGCGATGAACCTTTCGGAAATCGGTATCATCCTTAATGAGCACTGCGACGATTCATTCCACATATCCAGGGAACTCGGACAGATGCTCGGCTTAAAGGGTGACAGCATCAAGGTTGACGAGTTCCTCAGCCTCATCCACAAGGATGAGCGTATGATGTTTGAGTCATACTTCAAGGCTGCGCGTTCCAACTCGCTGAGAGTTGACCATTCAAACAGCATGGACCTCCGTATCAGATCATATGACGGAAAATACAGATGGTATTCATTCAGATATAAAAATTCACCTAACGGACAGTTCGGCATGCCGGTTATAGGCGGTGCCATCATCGATATTTCCAAGGACAAGGAAAAGGATATTCTTATCGAGAGAATGGCCTATATCGATGAAGTTACAGGTATCTACAACAGAAACAAGCTCGTTATAAACGGCGCTGAGATTTACGAATGCTGCAAGATTCTTGAACTGTCATACTGGGTTATAGTATTTGATATTGACAACTTCCATATTATCAACGATACATGCGGATACGGAAGCGGGAACAAGATGCTCAAGGAGTTTTCCGATATTCTCTACAAGAAGAAGGGCAGAAACGGATTTGCAGCCCGTGTCGGCGGTGACAACTTTGCACTTATTATCCAGGATTACGGTGATCCTAACTATCCTATAGTTGTGGCGCAGGAAATTCAGGAGGAAATCGCAAACATAGGCAGGGAACACGACTTCAAGCAGAATATTTCATGCTCGGCGGGCTATTCAAGAATGCCTGCTGACGGTGAGGACTTCATAACGGTATTTGAGAGAGCGGAATTTGCCCTTTCAACCGGTGAGAAGAAGCGTTCACTCGTAATGTTTGACTCGAGAGTTCACGACAGCATACTTACTGCAGCTGCTCTCGAAAGATCTCTTGCTGATGCCATTGAGTCCGGTGAGCTTGCGCTTTACTACCAGCCTAAGATTTCTGTGAAAACCAGAAAAATCATGGGTGTTGAGGCTCTTATCAGATGGATAAAGCCGGACGGAACGGTTATATCGCCTGAACACTTCGTTCCTGTTGCCGAGAATTCACATCTTATTACAAAAATCGGCGAATATGTAATGGACGAAGCGTGCCGTCAGAACAAGGCATGGCAGAACATGGGCTTCCCGCCGATTGTTATGTCCATTAACCTTACTTCAGAGGATTTCTACCAGAAGGATGTAAAACAGTACATTTCTGAGAAACTTATGGAAACAGGACTCTCACCTGAATGGCTTGAGATTGAGCTTACAGAGTCACTTGCCATGAAGGATATTGACTTTGCCGTACAGCAGATGCAGGAGCTCCGCGATATCGGACTCAAGCTTGCGATGGACGACTTCGGCACAGGTTATTCTTCACTCAGCTATATTCAGAAGATGCCTATTACGCTTCTTAAACTTGACAAGTCATTTATTACTCTTATAGAAGATGACAATGTTGCGCGTGAGATTGTTTCAGCAGTCATAAAGATTGCCAAGTCAAAGCGCATCAACACAATTGCTGAAGGTGTTGAGACTGAAGGCCAGCTCGCTATTCTCGAGGAACTCGGATGCGACTTTATTCAGGGCTTCCTTTTCGAGAAGCCTATGTGTGCGGCTGAGCTTACAAACTATCTTCAGAGAAGTATGTTTTCCTGACACACGGCTCAGAAGCCATTAAGGATGTGCGGGATAATCAGAAAAAGCACAGGGAAAATGCAGATTATCTGTTGTTTCTCCTGCTTAAAAAAATACAGCTGCAGCTGCAGCAGAACGGGGATGTAAAAATATGAAGAGAAGAATCGGTATACTTACAAGCGGCGGCGACTGTCCTGGACTTAACGCTACTATCCGCGGCGTTGCCAAGGCGTGCTTTGAGACCTTCGGGGAAGATAATGTCCAGATTGTCGGAATTCAGAACGGATATTACGGTCTCATTAACAATATCGCAAGGGAAATGGATCCTTCTGAGTTTTCAGGAATCCTCACACAGGGAGGCACTATTCTCGGTACCAAGAGACAGCCGTTCAAGATGATGACTGTTATCGGCGATGACAATGTTGACAAGGTTAAGAACATGAAGTCAACATACAAAAAACTCGGCCTTGACTGTCTTCTTACACTCGGCGGAAACGGAACACACAAGACATCCAAGCTTCTTGCTGATGAGGGCCTTAACGTAATCGGACTTCCTAAAACCATTGACAATGACATATACGGTACAGACGTAACATTCGGTTTTCACACAGCAGTTGATATCGCAACAGATGCTATCGACAGACTTCATACAACAGCTGCCAGCCATTCAAGAATTCTTTTCTGCGAAATAATGGGTAACAAGGCAGGCTGGCTTACTGTAAATGCCGGAATCGCCGGCGGTGCTGACGTAATACTTATTCCGGAGATTCCTTACGATATCGATAAGGTTGCAGAGTCACTTACAAGACGTGCGGAATCAGGAAAGGGCTTCTCAATAGTCGCTGTTGCAGAGGGCGCCTTTGATATCGAGGAAGCAAAAATGAAGAAGAAGGAAAGAGCAAAGAAGAGAGCAGAAGCAGGTATTCTCACAGCAACATCAAGAATTGCTGCACAGATTCAGGCTGCAACAGGTATTGAATCAAGAGTGTGCGTACCTGGTCATATGCTCAGAGGCGGTTCTCCTTCAGCGTACGACAGAATCCTTGCTACAAAGTTCGGTGTACATGCAGCTGAGCTTATTAAGAATGAAGACTACGGCAAGACAGTAGCAATGGTAAATTCAGTTGTTACAGCCAACAGACTTGAGGATATCGCAGGACTTACAAAGTTTGTTGATCCGGACGGCCAGATTGTTAAGACAGCCAAGAACCTCGGTGTTTCATTCGGCGACTAAAGATTGTTTTAAAACATATAAGTAAAAAAAACAGGCATATCAGAGCTTTTTCAGACTCTGATATACCTGTTTTTTTATTCACTTCCGGCCTTTTTGCATCGTATTTTCAGTATCTGAAATTCTTATGATAAGGTTTACATTAAACTGCTCGCTTTTATACAATTTTTGTAGATTCAGAATATGCTGTTTTGTATAAATCAGCATATTTATTTTTATATATCTATTGACATATTACAAAAAATGATGTAAAATTAATTTAAGAAAACGAATACATGATTAAATCTTAATTGATTTAATCCCGATTTAATTTTAATATAAAAGGATGCTGATAATGATGAATTTAGTTTCTTTTAAGAAAAGGGCACTTGCATTTACTGCTGCAGCCGCTCTTTCATTAAGTGTGTTTAATGTTCTTTCCAACGGAACAAGAACAGAGATTATCAACGCTGCTGATGCTGTATCATACGAATGGGATACACTCAGAATGGGCGGTGCCGGATTTGTATCAGGTATCGTTACAGGCCAGAAGGAAATGTACCTCCGTACAGACGTTGGCGGATGCTACAGATATGACTATGACCAGAGCAGATGGGTTCAGATTTTTGACTTCATTACTGATACAGACAGAGGTCTTCTCAGCTGCAAGGGTATTGCCATTGACCCTACAGATGACATGACAGCATACTTCCTCTGCGGATGTGCATATTTCTCAAACGCAAGAACAGTTATTTTCAAGACAACAGACGGCGGTGAGACATTTACTGAGATTGATGTTACAGATCTTATTCAGGTTCACGGAAACGGTGACGGACGTGAATGTATAGAACCTATTGCAGTTGACCCTGATAATCCGAATACAATTTATGCAGGCGGTGACGTAACATCTGCAAAGGGCTCAGCACTTATCAAGTCAACAGACGGCGGTATGACCTGGAAGCCTGTAATGGGATATGACGCACTCGGACTTTTCCCGGGTGAACTCAAGTATCCTTCATGGACAGACAACATGGTAAGAGGTTCTGAACCTGACAAGCTCTACAATCAGCAGAACGGTATCGGATGCGTATATATCGAAGGCGGCAAGGTTTATGTTGGTACATCTGTAACAGGACAGGCCAATGTTCACGTTGCAAGCGTTAAGGATGACAAGTTTGAACCTGTCAAGGCTCTTCCGAACGAAAACTATCCGCTTTCAATCACAAGCGACCACAACGGAAATCTTTTCTTCACATACATCGGCGGACTTGCGTTCTCAGGTGCATCAGGCGGTGCATTTAAGTACAATATCAAGTCCGGAACTGTTGAACAGCTTAATCTTAAGAATTCAATCGGTATGATTGAAGTTGACAAAAATGATCCGAACAAGATGTTTGCACGTACATGCGGTATGTGGTCAGACCAGTGGTTCGGCGAAGAGTGGACAGATGACACCATTGCATGGGGCGATCATTTCTTCCGTTCATCAGACGGCGGCAAGAACTGGGAGGACATCACTCCTGGTCAGGGCGAAACAGACTACTCAACAGGAACAGGTGTCAAGAAGTTCTCATCACTTCCGATGGGTATTAACGGATACGACTGGATTTACGGCAAGGCATGTCACTGGGGAAGCGGTATCCTTATAGATCCGAGAGATCCTGAGGGAGACAGAATCCTTCTTACATCAGGTAACGGTGTTTTTGCATGCGACAATGCATGGGATGAAAAGGACATTCAGTTCTACTTCCAGCCTGACGGCGTTGAAGAGTGCGTAAGCCTTGACTTCGTAAGCGTACCTGGCGGTGCAAACTATTCAGCAATCGGTGACTACGACGGATTTATCCACACTGACAAGGGTTCAGTTCCTGAACAGTACAAGCCTAACATGGGTTCAACATCAGCTATCGCTTTCTGTCCTTCAAATCCTGACGTTATGGCAAGAACAGCTGAAGGTGACGGCAACAACAAGGGAACAGGTTTCTATTCACTTGATGCCGGAAAGACATGGACTGCATTTGCTCCTAAGGCTACAGGCGGCAAGCTTTCAATCACTGAAACTGCAAAGGGAAAATACAGAGTATTCAACTCACCTAAGAAGGGCGCTGCATTCTACTCAGATGACTGGGGCAAGACATGGACTCAGTGCGGCGGAATAAATGCAAACTACGGAACATATACACTTGTTGATCTTGAGGATCCTAAGCTTGTTTATGCATGGGGTGCTACATACAACGAATACTGGTCATCAGTAAAGGACAAGAAGGAACCTACACTTGATGAGGCACACTATTCATTCTACGTAAGTAATGACTACGGTTCAACATTTAAGGAAACACAGGTCTGCATGTACGGCTGGGATCTCACATGGATGTATGAACACACATGTGACCTTGCATATATCGGCAAGGGTACAGTAGCTGCAGCTGCAAGTAACTATGGTATCTACGTATTCTCAGAAGACGGAACAAAGATGGAACACCTTGACAGCATGAAGTACGCAAAGTGCATCGGCTACGGTGCTCCTGAAAAGGCCGGCGGCCCTAACACACTCTTTGTATTCGGAAGACCAACAGACAATGATCCGGAAGGTATCTACCGTTCAACAGATGCCGGCAAGTCATGGGTGTGCATCAACACTGATCATCTCTACGGCGGTACAGGAAACGGCAACTATATCTGCGGTGATATGAACGAGTTCGGTACTATGTACATGTCAACAGTCGGATGCGGTATCGTATACGGAAAGATTTCAGACGGTTCAGCAACAATTAAGCCTACTGTGAAGCCAACTGCAACAGTTAAGCCTACAGCTACAGTAAAACCCACTGAAAACCCGATTACTTTACCTTCTGAAAAGCCTGGTGAAATTGTTTACGGGGATGTAAACGGTGACGGAACAGTTGACCTTACAGACCTTTCAACACTCTCAGTAAAGCTTGTTGACAAGAAGACTTTTGAAGGCGACCAGAAGATAAGATCTGACGTTGACGGAGATGGAACAGTTGGTCTTACAGACCTTGCAACAATCAGACAGTATATTTCAAAGGTAATTGATTCATTAGGTCCGGTTAAGTGATTTACGTTATTAATCGCTGAACACGAACACTGAAAAATAAAAGTTCCCTGTGAACTGCAAAAGCGCAGTTCACAGGGAACTTTCTTTATAATATCAGCCGAGAATAATCTCCGCTGTATATGTGAGGTCCTCGCTGAGAGTACCGAAAGTAACAGTTCCGCTTACGTTATCGTATTTTAAAATAACTGCCGGACGTGAAAAATCGATTTCTGATTCACTGGTACAGAAGTAAATATCCGATGAGGAAAATACAGACGCAAAATCCTTTGTAGTGTCCATATTTCCGTGAATACCCTGATAATCAGGAATATATACAGTTGTTCCGTCTTCAAGAGATTCAAAGTAATCAGAAGAAACTGCATTTTCAAAGGCCCTGTATCTCTGAAGGTTACTGCTGAAGAAGCAGTTCCAGGCAGCGTTTCCGAGTGTGCATACTAAGGAGACCGTAAACACGAGACAGCTTGCTGCGACGAGAGCGGTTTTTGAATTTTTCCTTATAATGAATTTCAGAATGATTACAGCTGCCGGGATTATAAAAAAGTAGCTGTAGAACGAAGTTACATAAGAGTAGCTGTTTCCTGCAGTCCATTCTGTGTACTTCGGAGTAAAGCTTATAATTATATTGGGAACAAGAATTCCGCAGAGACAGAAAAGCAGAGCGGGAATCCTTCTGAAGTCAGAACGGATTTTCGGAAAGAGAATGTAAAATGCAGCTGATGCAAGAAGCGGGGAGGCAGCCATCCATATTTTCAGGGAGCCTGTAAACTGTTCTGCTGTAATATACTTTTTTATATACATGGCAGAAGCAGGCAGTCCCGGAATCATTCCTGCTGAATATCTGACAAGAGTATTTAAGCTCCGGGGAATATTTCCGAAGTAAAGCACGGAACCGTCATAGTCAGAAGGATAGAAAATCCGCCAGACGGCGTATATGCCTGTGAACACGGCGGTAAGAATTATGTGCCACCTTATGTCAGTTATGGTTTTTACAGGACTCAGGGATGATTTTTTTCTGTTCATGTATACTGCTGCGAAAACAAACATAATTATATAGGCGGTACAGGCCTCGTAAAGAGCCGAAGCTGATACAAGCAGAACGGCACTGACTATAAGATTCTGCTTTTTCCCTGAGGAATAGTATTTTATAAATTCGTTCAGAGCAAACAGAACAAGACCTGAAGGAATCTGATGGCCGAGGGTATAGGAAACAAACAGATTGTGCTGGTTTGAGATACACGCAAATGAAATAAAAAGAACAGATGTAAGCCATGCTGCATGCGGTCCGGATACTCTTCGGACAAGACAGAACAACGCTGTCATATCGAACATTACCGACAGAAGAGAAAATATCCTTATAGCCTGAACACTTCTGAAAAAGTAAGGAATGTACAGAAGCAGTGTAAGCGGAATATGTCCGATTCTTCCGTGCATTGCATCATCAGCTGCAGTCTGCAGAAGGTTACCCCGCAGAACCTGCATATATGTCAGTATGTCATCATGAACGGTAAACACTGAGTCAGCAGTTATAAAATAAAATGAGGCAAGACATACAGCAAGCACCAGTGTGCAGAAAACTGTTTCTGATTTTTTCATATCAGTATTTTGTAAGTCTGCCTTCGGAACTCAGGTCAGGATAATTCCACTGTCTGAGGACCTCATATGCAGCAATTGCTACTGAGTTTGAAAGATTAAGGCTTCTCAGTGTGTTACGCATAGGTATTCTGACGCATCTGTCCATATTTTCAAACAGTATTTTTTCGTCTATGCCTGCGTCCTCACGGCCGAAGATAATAAATACATTGTCGTCAGGGTATGACACATCACTGTGATTCTGTCTGCCTTTGGTGGTAAAGAAAAAATAATTTCCTGAAGTACGGGCGAAAAAATCGTCCGTGTTTTTATAGTAGGTGATATCAAGCTTGTCCCAGTAGTCAAGACCGGCGCGCTTCAGTTTTTTGTCATCTATTTCGAATCCGAGAGGTTCGACAAGGTGAAGTGCAGCACCTGTAACTGCACATGTTCTCGCTATGTTTCCGGTATTCTGCGGAATCTGAGGTTCAAAAAGAACAATATTTAGTTTATACATGTTATAACCTTCTGTCTTTAAGTGAAAGTATGATATAAAGAATTATAGCATACGGCTTCTGAGTTTTCAATAGAGTATATAGTAAAAGCAATAAAAATAACGGTCACCGGAAACGATGACCGTTATATATTTTATACTAAGTGTTTATTGAATCAGCAGTACTGATTAGCAAACGCCCTGAGCCTTCATAGCTTCAGCAACCTTGAGGAAGCCTGCGATGTTAGCACCAGCCATGTAGTTGCCAGCCATGCCGTATTCCTTAGCTGTGTTGTTGCAGTTGTCGAAGATGTTTGTCATGATCCACTTGAGCTTAGCATCAACTTCTTCAAATGTCCATGAAAGTCTTTCTGAGTTCTGGCTCATTTCGAGACCTGAAACAGCAACACCACCTGCGTTAGCAGCCTTAGCTGGTCCGTAGTAGAGACCCTTTTCGAGGTATGTGTTGATAGCGTCTGGTGTTGAAGGCATGTTAGCACCTTCAGCTACTGCATATGCACCAGCTGCAACGATGTTCTTAGCGCCTTCGCCGTTGATTTCGTTCTGTGTAGCACATGGAAGAGCGATATCAATCTTGATAAGACCAGCATTTGACTGGAGTGTCCATACTGAACCTTCGTGGTATTCAGCATTCTTGTGAGCTGTTCTCTTTGTGTATTCTGTAAGTCTTGCTCTTTCAACTTCCTTGAGCTGCTTAACGAGATCAAGATCGATTCCGTCTGGATCGTAAACATAACCGTTAGAGTCTGAAACTGTTACAACCTTAGCGCCGAGCTCTGTAGCCTTCTGTGTAGCGTAGATAGCAACGTTACCTGAACCAGAGATAGCAACTGTCTGGTCCTTGAATGACTTGCCGTTAGCTGCGAGCATGCAGTCTGTGAAGTAGCAGAGACCGTAGCCTGTAGCTTCTGTTCTTGCGAGTGAACCGCCCCACTGGAGGCCCTTACCTGTAAGAACGCCTGTGAATTCGTTTCTGAGTCTCTTGTACTGGCCGTACATGAAGCCGATTTCTCTTGCGCCTGTACCGATATCACCGGCAGGAACGACTGTGTCAGCACCGATGTGCTTGCTGAGCTCTGTCATGAAGCTCTGGCAGAAACGCATAACTTCTGCATCTGACTTGCCCTTAGGATCGAAGTCAGAACCACCTTTACCGCCGCCCATAGGGAGTGTTGTAAGTGAGTTCTTGAGGATCTGTTCGAAGCCGAGGAACTTGAGGATGCTGATGTTTACTGATGGGTGAAGTCTTAAACCACCCTTGTATGGTCCGATAGCTGAGTTAAACTGGATTCTGAAACCACGGTTTACCTGAACCTTGCCGTTATCATCTACCCACGGTACTCTGAAGATGATCTGTCTTTCCGGTTCAACGATTCTGTCGAAAACGCCTGCTTCAACGAGATCCTGTCTCTTTTCAGCAACTGGTTCAAGAGTTTCGAGAACCTCTGTAACTGCCTGAAGGAATTCAGGTTCGTTAGGGTTACGTGAAGCAACCTTTTCGAGTAAGTTCTTTAAGTATTCATTTTTAATAGCCATTTTAGAAAATCCTCCTAAAAAAATTTAAACATAAAAATTATGAACTGAGTGATTTCAGAATCACCTGACGAAGTTAATTATAAAATATTTGCAGAAAAAAATCAAGATAAAAATCCGAAAAAATTATAAAACAAAGATTTTTTTTACGAATTTTTTTGTTTTTTAAGGTTTTGAAAGTTGCAGGAAAATCAATCCTGCCTTGCAAATCCACATAAATACGCAGTTCAGAACATGAATTAATGAAAATACGGCAAATCCTTGCGTCGGGCTTAAAAGGTTACAGAAAAGTTACAGTTTTTTGCAAGTATGTCCAAATGAACTTGCACGAATGGAAAACTGAGTAACTGCTGACATTATATGGAGTTGTTTCCGCAGAAAATACAGCTGTATTTTACCGTGTACTTTTTTGTATTCGGACAGACACTTTTCCGGCTGACTTTATATGCAGTTTTTCTGTATTCATTTTCCGGATGAATGTAAAAAAATAATGCTTTGGCTTGACATCAGCCAGCTAAGTGTGTAAAATATAATAGATGAGTAAGCTGTGCGATAGCGTGAACGTTTTAGTTTATGAGGAAAGTCCGGGCATCACAGAGCGGGGCAGCTGCTAACAGCAGCCGGGGGCGACCTTAGGGCAAGTGCAACAGAGATATACCGCCGTACTCCGTACGGTAAGGGTGGAAAGGCGAGGTAAGAGCTCACCAGAGTGCAGGAGACTGTACTGCTATGTAAACCCTGTCTGATGCAACGTCTATTGGTACAGTCTGTCTTAACACTTGCTCGGTGGGCAGACTGTAATGACGGCTTGAGGCCTGCGGCGACGCAGGTCCTAGATAAATTATCGCACACGACAGAACCCGGCTTACAGGCTTACTCATTTTTTTATTTTTTTATGAAAGAAGATTTAATGAATTGACCAGAAAAAAAGCAGTTGTCATACTTCTGTCCTTAGTGGCTGCATCTGCTGCAGTTCTTGCGGTCTTTTATTTTTTTGTATTCGGAAGAATGAACGCTGCGACAGAGTACGAAAAACTCCGTAAGGATATGAAGGCATGGGATAATATCAGTATTCCGGGAATATCACTCTATGTGCCTGAGGACTATATCAGGAAGGATAATGATTTTTACACCACATATATTAAGGATGACGCAGTTGTCAGCCTGACATCCGAGGAAGTATCAAATGACCTTGCGAATTATGCCTACTATGCTGTACGCAAGTACGAGGATATTACCGATACCTTCAGTATAAAGGAAGAGTTCGACGAGGAGATTCTTAACACAACAGTACACGTTGTTGAGTTCGACTACAGTCTCGCACTTGAGAGTGACGTAAAACTTTTTTCATGCCTTTCAGCATACGTAATGGGTGAGGGAAGGTCGTATATTCTCACATGCGTTGCAGACGCTCAGGATTATCCGTATTACCGCGATGATTTCTGCAGGATATACAAAACCATGTCACTGGTTGGTACAGACAAAAAATAAATTCATACGACAGGCCCTGTGCCTGTCGTTTTTTACAATTAGCCGATTTGCACGGAGATGCCGAAGGCATCGGATGGGCAAGGCAATAAAACAGAAGGCGGGCTCATCGCTGAGTCCGCCTTCTGTCTGATGTTTATTCCCAAAAAATCTGTGAAATTCTTATTCTGCTGCGAGAACCACGTCTGCTGAATTGATTACTCCGTCACCGTTGATATCGAATTCCACGGCAAATACATCACCGTCTGTCTCGCAGATATGCTTTGCAATTGATTTTGCAAACTCGCTGTTTCTGACGATTTCCTCGCCTTCCTCCGGCTCGGTAACATTAACGTCAAATGAGATGCTTGAGTATCCGTATGATACTGTTACAGTCTTAACACCAGGCTCTGTAAAGTCATAGTATGCTGTAAGTTTTGAAACGTCTACGTTTTCAATTTCATTTCCGCCGAGGAAAAATCTGATTCCTGAGAGATCAAGAAACTCGTCTGTATAGTAATCAGTTCTTGACTGGGTACAGTCAAGTGAGAATACGATGTTTCTTTCTGTTGTGCAGAGTTCCGTTTTTCCTGTTACACGTGCAAGGTCAAAAAACTGTTCTGAAGTACCTGCATATTCAGAAACTGCTGCTTCGTTTTCAGATACAGTAAGCACCATGCTGCTGTCTTCTGAAGAACATATAGTATAGAGGTCGTTGATTTCAGTCTGTATCTGCCACTCTGAATCTGCAGAAAGGTCATTTTCAGCAAAGAAGACGCTGTCTCCGTTTCTCGTAAGAACAAGGTCCGAAGCGTATGACCAGATTCTGTAGCTGCCGTTTTCAAGCGGTTCAAATCTGAAGTTCTGTGAAACAGATGTTTCATTTCTCTCTGACATCTGAACTGCTGAATCGTCTGAACGTGTAAGGTATTCATCTGTTTCATTGTTTACGAGCCTGAAGGCATCTCCGCAGAACTTTCCTTCAGTATCGTCTGTATATATGTAGCCGAGAAGTCTGTATCCTCTGCGTGACCAGTCTGCATCGGCCATCTGTTCATATGTTCTGAACATATCACCTCTGAACTGTGATTCAGAGAGTCTAACGGAAGCGCCACCGTCAAGTACTTCCTCCGTAAAGGCAACGTGTCCGTGAATTTCGTCATATTTGTCATAGCAGAGCACAGCGCCTTCTCTTGGTTCACAGCCGTATGAGTATGCTCCTGATGCAATATTTTCGCCGTACCATCTTCCTGCATTGTTCAGACTGAGGGAAGGCTTTTCACCTGTTGCCTCAAATGTACGTCCCCACGCGTATGCTGTGCAGTTAGGCATCTGGCATCCGAAAGTATTGTACGGATTTTCCCTGCTGAAATAATAGATATATTCGGGTGCATCCTCTTCGTTCACTGGTTCTTCCGAACGGATTTCAAATGCTGATGCGCCTGATGCAGCTGAAAAAACAAATGCTGCTGAAAGAAAACATGATATAGTTCTGCAAAATAATTTACACATTTCTAAAACCCCTCTGGAGTGTTGATTTTTTATATATACCCCATGTCTTACATGATATACTTTCATGTGATGATTGTCAATAATGTTTGCAAACGTTGAAAAATATTTGTTCAAACATACAGAAATGAACCATTGCTCTTGAGCATAAAAACAACGCCTGCAGCCATATAC
This sequence comes from Oscillospiraceae bacterium, assembly GCA_045642145.1. Lineage (GTDB taxonomy): Bacteria > Bacillota > Clostridia > Oscillospirales > Ruminococcaceae > HUN007. The sequence goes on from JAZUIH010000115.1 coordinate 46,884, forward strand.
TGTTATAATCAGGGATAATTTTACTTAGCTATATTAAACAAAATTTTCTGATGTGATTTTTGAATTATGTGAACAATAACGAAAATCAGACAGAGTGTAATATTTTAAATCTTTTTAGTTTTCTGTGCATTTTTACCTGTTATGCATATTGACTTTTGTCTGCCGGTGCACTTATAATATTATATGGTAAACACATTTATTTTATGCGCTTACTATAGTGATGAACTGATAACAGGCAGTTCAGAGTTATGGTAAACATGACTCCGGAAATTTGCAGTCTTTTTCTGTGCCCGGATGTCATGAAACATGTATCAGGTATGAAAGGAAAGATATTTATGAAGATATCAGTAAAATATACTGCATTTGCAGCAGCACTTCTGATGGGATGTGCTGTATGCGGATGTGCGGAAAAGAATATTCAGGAAAACAGCGCTGACAGCCCTGATT
>JAZUIH010000116.1:0-39573 GCA_045642145.1 Oscillospiraceae bacterium
GGGATATAATATCGTTGAGGCGGAGCCGGGAAGGATATGTGTTTCCGAAGCTTCGTGTCCGGATAAGGTGTGTGTTCATATGGGATACATTTCAGACGGGACTTTTCCTGTATCGTGTCTGCCAAACAGGCTGATAATTACGGTGAAATGATTTTTCCGGCTATAAATTTCTGCCGATTCACCTTGACATATATTACGAAAAACGCTATAATAGTTATATGCAGACAATTGGAGATGTGCACGAAAACATTTCCGCTTTTATTTATTTTTTACAGGGGTTGAACTAAAAATGAGCATTTTAGACGTAGTAAACGCTACAAGCAGAAGCGTAAACGAAAAAACAAAGAACATGCAGGAAGTTGCAAATCTTAAGAGAAAGATTGTTTACGAGAGAGAAAGAATAGTTGAAGTATATGCCGAGATTGGCGAAAAGTTCTACAACATGGATCCTTCAGACACTGATTTTTCTGAACTCAGAGTACTCTGCGATGACGTAAATACACGTAAGCGCAGAATCAAGAAGATGCTTTTCTCATTACACAACATGAGAGGCTTCAAGATCTGTCCTCAGTGTAAGTCAGAAGTAAACGGCAAGTTTAAGTTCTGCGGAACATGCGGTGCAAGAATACCTGAACCTGAAGAGGCTGATTTCCTCGAAATGGAAGGCCTTGGCTTCGGAACAGAGAACCTCGGCGACAACTGATATATTATCACTGCATTAAAGTAAACGTTATAGAAAACAAAAACACCGGAATCCTCTGTGGTTCCGGTGTTTTTTTGAAAATACGTCTGAACATCAGCGTCAGGAACATTGATTATGACAAACCTGAATAATCAATGGTAATGATAACAGGACCATCCCTGTCTGTTTATTGCTTGACAAAATGATTCATATAAGTGTATAATAACAAATAGATGTGCAAATCAATACAGTTCTGTTATTGTTTGTGTCTGAGTCAGTAAAGATTATTATTCAGCAAGGATTATTTTTATACGGTTTTTCCGGGGATAGTTTTGAGGTCCGCAGGTCGCTGCGAGTGAAAGAAAGGAAATGTACAGATTGGAAACAACAAAAGGAATTATGAAAAAAAACAGAAAAAAGAAGTGGATGATTGTATCAGGACTTCTGGCGGCTTACTGTCTGGTAAACCTGCTTATTACATTAGTCTTCGCGCAGCAGATTCCGCATCGGTTTGCATCGGCAGAGGAAGGCCGTGAAATTATGCTTTCCAATACGAAGTATTATGATCAGCTGACACAGAATGATATTGAATTTCGTGTAGGAAAGACCGGAGCTACAATGGAGGAAATGATTGAGGTTTCCAGAGAGAGCGTGCAGGAGTATTCCTTCTTTGAAAAGTGGTATCTGAACAGCCGTATTGCAAGAATGGCATTACATCTTAAATTAAAGGGATATCATCTTCCGGAAATGGATGAGATTGTGTATGTAAAAGCGAATATGGATATGGAATCCGGAGCATCGGGATATACACATGGTACGGAGATTTATCTGAATGGCGTGGAAGTGTCGATATATGCCATCATGAACTTCATTCCGGGTTTTGGTAAATACATGGATCATTTATTATACCATGAGTTATTTCACTGCATGACAAGATGTAATCCGGAACTCCGTTCATATATGTACTCACTGATTCATTTTACTGTTGCAGATGCTGATTTTGAAATTCCATCCAGTGTGAAGGAGAAATATATCAGTAATCCGGATGTAGAGCACCATGACTCCTACGCAACGTTCATAATCGACGGTAAGCCTGTTGACTGCTTTGAGGTTTATACTACAACGAAAACTTACGGCGAGGCACAGTCTGGTTTTATGCAGAATGGTGCGACAGTACTTGTACCGATCGATGGCACAGATATTTATTATCCTGTTGAGCAGGCATCAAACTTCGATGAGGTAATGGGGACAAATACAAATTATACAGTAGATCCGGAAGAATGCATGGCAAATAATTTTTCTGATGCAATGCAGTATGGCATCAGAGGACAAAAAGGAAAGGGATATCCGAATCCTGAAATCATTCAGGGAGTTATAGATTATATGAAACGATAGTATTGTGGTTTTCCATAAAAATTCCCCCGAATCACCCATCGAATAACTACCTGGGCTGAGGCAGCTATTACGATTTTGAAAGAAAAAGCATTAGTCAATTCCCGTTTTTACGACTGGCTAACCCGTGAATAGTAACAGCGTGCAAAGAAAAAGTCAATCTTTTCATGACCCATCCATAATACTATTGAAACTTCGGCTGAATCATGATATAATTATGAAACCGTGCGCTTAAAGCGTGAGTTTATGAAATGGAGAATAAAAGAAATGAAAAAATATTCAATTTTAGCTGCAGCGATATGCACATCTTTATTATTAGGTGGCTGCGGGAACAATACTGATTCCGGAACAGAAATATCCAGTCAGGACAATGATGTTACAGTAACAGAAACTACGGAAGCTCTGACGTCTGAAACTGCTGAGACTGAAGCTGTTACAGAACCAGTTACAGAACCAGTTACGGAAGCGGTAACTGAGCCGGAAGTAATTAAACAGGTCAGCGATGACAGCGAACTGGATATGTATGAGGAGATGCTGATTTACTCTGATAAATACGGTAATCCTTTCGGTGAGGAAGCAGGCGAGGAGAACAGTTATGTTGTCACAGATATAAACGGCGACGGACTCTATGAAATGATTTTTCTGAAAATAAATAATATGATGTCCGGTGAAGGCTATATCGCTTATCCTGATAAAAGGGTGGAAAGCATTCCGTACGGACCAAGATATACATTACATCTGTACAGTAACGGAGTTATAGAAAGTCAGGTGTTTATCTCAGGAGTCGGCGCAAATGCGTCAGAGACACATTACGGTTCGGAAATCATCAGTACTGTGACAGGTGAACAGTGGCAGGCCGAATTTGATTCCGACTATAATATACTCTGGCTCACTGACAAACAGACGGATACAAAATATATGGGGGATAAGGCTAAGGAGATTTACAGCGGCATACTGAACGGAGCTTTAGAACTGAAATACGAAAAAACTGCCGTGGAACCGGATTCTATACACGTTATTTCAACGCTTCCTTTTGATTTTGAAAAACTTGAAGTAACTGAGTTTAATGACAAAGGGGAAATTGATAACATCAGAAGATACAGTTCATTTGAAGATAAAAGCGATTTATATTCCCCATATTATCCTGGTGTTGTAGGAAAAGTAAATGCTGAGGATGGTTATACTGTTATCAGGAAGGGAAGAGACAGCAGCTACAGGGCTTTATGTCAGCTTGAAAACGGTGACTCGATTGCAATTCTCGGCAATTATACTGAGAATCCTGAATGGATAGAAGTAGCTCGTTCAGCAGACGGATGTTCTGTGAAGGGATTTGTTCTGTTCAGTGATCTGACTGATATTGTAAGCACCAAGTAATTGCCAAAAACAGAATAATAATCTTGCGAGAGTGGTAGGAAAGACTTTTTACTGCTCTCGATTTTTTTATGATGGATGAATGGACGAATGAACGAAAATTTAACCTTTTTTACATTGTTTCTTGTCATTCATATCAAAATCTGATATAATATAGATAATGATTTGCGATTTTGGACAAAAATTGTTGGAATCGTATAATTGAACCGGAGGTTATGATTATGGCTGAAAAAAGCAATGCAAATATAGGATTTGAAAAACAGATATGGGATGCCGCTTGTGTATTATGGGGGCACATTCCTGCTGCTGAATACCGAAAAGTTATAGTAGGACTTATCTTTTTAAGATATATTTCAAGTGCATTTGAAAGAAAATATAACGAACTTGTTGCTGAAGGTGACGGATTTGAAGAATCTCACAAACTTGAGGATGAGATCTGTAAAAAACTATCTGCAATTGGCTATGGTAAAAAATGATTTGTCGGAGTAACGAGAGGTAAAAAGTAATGAAGGAAAAAAATCAGGAGATTGCAATTCGTAGTTCAGCAGCAGAATATCTTACATTTATTGCTTCGACTGGTGAAAGTGATTCCAGTTTTGAAGTGCGTTATGAGAACGAAAATATATGGTTGACGCAAAAGATGATGGCGAATTTATATGATGTTGGTGTGGCAACTGTTAATGAACACATAAAAAAAGTGTATGACGATGGTGAATTGACAGAGGAAGCAACTATTCGGAAATTCCGAATAGTTCAAAATGAGGGTAAACGTCAGGTAAACCGTGAAGTTAAACATTATAATTTACAGGTAATAATTGCAGTTGGTTTTAAAGTTAATAATCAACGTGCAATACAGTTCCGTAAATGGGCTGGACAGATTGTAAAGGACTATACCATTCAAGGCTGGACGATGGACTCGGAACGTTTAAAAAAAGGTCATATGTTTACGGATGAGTATTTTGAACGTCAGCTCCAGCAAATTCGTGAAATACGTTTGTCAGAGCGCAAGTTCTATCAGAAAGTTACAGATTTGTATGCTACAGCATTTGACTATGACAAGAGCGCAAAAACAACAAGGTTATTTTTTCAAAATGTTCAGAATAAGTTACATTATGCAGTACACAGACATACAGCTGCAGAGTTGATTGTTGAGAGGGCGGATGCAAATAAAGAACATATGGGACTTACCACCTGGGAAAATGCTCCTGACGGAAAGATATTGAAAGCAGATGTTACTATTGCCAAGAACTATTTAAATCAGGATGAAATGCATTACCTTGAGAGAATTGTATCATTGTATCTGGATTATGCTGAACTTCAAGCAGAACGTAAAATTCCTATGAGTATGGAAGACTGGGCAAAAAGATTGGATGGCTTTTTAGAATTCAATGGTAATGAGTTGCTGACTGGTCCGGGAAAAATCAGCGCAGAACAAGCTAAGCTTCATGCAGAAACAGAATACGAAAAATATCGTATTATTCAGGACAGGCTGTTTGAAAGTGATTTTGATCGTTTCCTTATGTTAGAACATGAAAAAAGCTTAAGTGATTTGTCGGAGTAAGGAATGGTTAAGCAGAGCAACGTTAAGCTTGCTCATAGAAAATATATTGGATAATTGAAAGGCATGCAGCACATGTTGCGGGATGTGACTATGTTGGCATAGCAAGCGGAAATGAAGTTGCTGACAAATTTGCAAAGGCAGGATTTACAGCGACTAAGAGCGAATTTGTGAATGCACCTGTTATTAATGAACTTGCTGTATGTGTTGAATGCAGGGTCATTGATTTTAATGAGGAAACATGTATTCTCAGAGGCGAGATAGTAAATGTCAGCGTTGATGAGAGCTGCATGACAGGTGACAAGGTAGTTGTCAGCAAGGTTCAGCCGCTGTGTTTTGATCCGTTTAACAGAGCTTATCATGTAATGGGTGAAAAAGTCGGCGAAGCCTGGGGCAGCGGAACAGGGATGTTATAATATCAAAATTATTTCGGTACATCATATTTACAGAAAAAAACATAGATTATATTTATAAATTCCATTGACTTTAGATTAGAACCATGCTACACTTTAGATTAGAACCATGTCTGACTTTAGATTAGAACCGTGCTACACTTTGGATTAGAACCACATCTGACTTTAGATTAGAACCATGTTACACTTTAGATTTGTACCAGGGAGAAATAATATGATATACAGAACTGCACAAACTGCTCTGCTTAGACTTTCAGAACAGTTCCCGGTTATAGGAATTACCGGTCCGAGACAAAGCGGAAAATCAACACTTACAAAAGCTGCATTTCCAAACAAAAAATATGTCACCTTTGATGATAAGAATATGCGTGAACTGGCCAGGGCAAATCCATCAGACTTTATTTCTGCATTTCCCGACGGAGCGATCATAGATGAGGCGCAAAAAGTACCGGAAATATTCGATGCTCTAAAAATGCATATTGACAGTACATCATACACGCCAGGAAAATTTATTCTTACAGGTTCAAGCCAGTTTCGTCTAAGACAAAATATGACTGACAGTATGGCCGGACGTGCGGCTTTTCTTAAATTGCTTCCATTTTCAGTCAAAGAATTATCTGACGCAAATGTCTGCCCGGCCAATCCATATGAACTTATTTTTGGTGGTCAGTATCCACCTTTACATGACAAAGAGAAACATTTTATTCCTGAAGACTGGTATGAAAACTATATTGACACATATCTGGATCTTGATGTCAGAGATCAGATTAATCCTGATAATCTTTCCACTTTCAAGAAGTTTATTCAGATTTGTGCTTTATACAGCGGACAGCTTCTGTCAATGGACAGTATCGCAAGAGATGTTGGTGTTTCTGCACCAACAATCAAAACCTGGCTTTCAATCCTTGAAACTTCTTTCATCATTCATTTTCTTGAACCGGATTCAAATAATCTCGGAAAAAGCATTGTAAAAACACCAAAACTTTACTTTGTGGACTCTGGTCTGCTTTGTCATCTGCTTCGTCTTGATTCAAAAGAAGAATTACTTCTTAGTCGTTTCAAAGGAGGAGCAGTTGAAACTTTTGCAGTTTCAGAATTACTTAAACACAGAGTAAATCAAGCCAAAAAGCCAAATCTAACATTTTTCCGCGATAAAAAAGGTTTTGAAGTTGACACTATCGCTGACTGGAAACATACTTTTGCTATTGAAATAAAAAGCTCTAATGCACCTGAAGCAAAACTCTCAGCAAATACAAAAAAATACCTTGAATTACGCTGTGATGAAAATGCCAGAAATGCTGTTTTTTATCTCGGTGATATTAGTATGACAATCAACGAAACAGCTTATGTTTCATGGAAAGAATGGAGCAGTTTCCTGGATTAAAAAATTTAAAGAACCAACATCTGGGTGAGAAACAATACAAGGAGAATATCACGCATGCACAGGATGAATATGACTGGGGAGTCAGTCAGAGATTTCGTTTCGAGACATTCTGCTACGGACCTAAGAACTGTGTATTTTATAAAATGGGAAAGCCGAGAGCAGTACCGTACAAGGGCGATGATTCGGCTTACGATGACGGATGTCTTGATGAAATACTGACAGATTTCAGAAGTGATGAAGAATAGCATTTTACGGAAAATCCTGCAGAGTAAAGACAAGCGACACCGTTTACACACCTGAAGACTAAAAACCGAAAACATAAATCCCTTAATCAAATGAGTGTTTTGAATTCATTTGATTAAGGGATTTTTTACTTAAGAACTAATCATTAATTGTACTTTTTGATGTAATTTGTATTCTGTAAGTCAGTTATCTGTAAAGAAGGTATCCTGTGAGGAACCATGCATCTTTTTCAGAGCTGACTGCTTCTGTGATGCTGCTGTACACGCCGCGTTCATTCGGTCTGAGTGCCATATTGTTGTAGTGGCCTGACGGGGTGTATGCGCAGTGGCGGTTGAATGTGGCGGTTCCTTCATTCGAGCTGACACACATGAATGTGTGGATAGCCTGATGAAGTGTACTGAAGTTGTATGAAACGACCGCACAGACTGCATCTTCAAGTTCGGTGTTTATCTTCAGCATGGCCTCAGCTGACTTGGTATCCTTTGTCATGCCGCGCTGGTCCTTTATGTGGATACTTTTGAATTTTATATTATGTGCCTCAAAGCAGTTTCCGATTTTTTCAGGGTCGCCGCCCCATCCGCCGGCACTTGTTGTTACTGATGAAAGCTTTCTGATACCCATGGCAGCGCCTGTATTTACAATGAACTTTTTGAATGAGTTTCTGTAAAGTCCTGAGAGCTCGAATTCTACTGTAAGTTTGAAGAAGTCGAAGTTGTTTTCATCAAAATCGCCTGTAACCATTCTGATTGCATTGCACACTGCGATTACTTCGCAGGCAACTTCACTCATGAAGACATCCGCATAGTGCAGACGGCTGAAGTTTCCGCCGTTCTGATTTACAATCAGTCCGGTACCATTGCAGAGTATGGCGTTTTCCGGAGAAATATTTGTAAGGATATTGCTGTAGTAATTGTTGAGCGCTTTGGTAACGTCCTCTTCAGTAACTGTTATCCATCCGAGGTACTGCATGCATGCCATGCCGAAGTTTATCCATGATGATGAAAGCGGACACAGCATAAGGCTTGTATTTGTCTGCATTTCTCTGGTTGCGGTAACTGAATAGCTGTCCCATCCGATATAGATATATCCGCCGCTCTGCTTTATTGCTGATCTGATGGATACGCCTGACGGACCGGAGCTGTCACCTCTGTACGCAACAACATCCCATATCTGGTCTGAACGGTTCTGGTACTTTTCCACTGACACCATAAAACGTCCAGGTTCATTGGCTGCCTTCAGTGTCAGAACCATTGAAGGATCGTTTCCGGTACAAATAACATATCCTGTACCTTTCCATTTGAAGATGAAAGGATTTTTGCTTGAGGAATCGTATGTGAGAACTTTGCCTTCCTCGTTTGCTTTTATAAATCTTGAGCACTCACCCTGTTCAAGTGCACCAATATAGTAAACTTCATTGTCAAGAAATGAGAAAAAGTCATTTGACGGAATAGTGACGTTTTCCGGATTAAAATCTGCTGAATTAAATTTATTCATTTATATTTTTCCTCGGTCAAAATAATTGGCAATAAAAATAGTGAACGTCATAATGAAAATTGGCGTTCACTATAATTATACAATATATTTTCTGATTTTTCAATCGGTTTTCCTGTATTTTACTCACTTTTTTCGTCTGATGATTTTTCATGGTACTTTTCCAGAAATTCTGTGAACTGTTCTCCGGGAACAGGACGTGAATAGTAAAATCCCTGAAGATAATCACAGCCGGCTTCGGTAAGTATATTTACCATTTCTTCGGTCTCAACACCTTCGACAACTATCTTTTTATTCAGCTTTTTAAGCATCTCGATGGTGTTGCGCAGTATGATAAGTGCCTCCGGATTTTCCATAGCAGGCCACAGAATACTCTTGTCTATCTTGACTATCTGAGTAGGAAGTGATATGAGATAATTGGCAGTTGAAAATCCTGTTCCGTAGTCATCCATTGAGAACGAGATACCGTGAGCGTTCAGACGGTTCATGTTCATAAGAAGTGTGTCGTAGTTTGAAAGTCCGGCTGTTTCAGTGATCTCAAAGTTGATTTCGTCAGGATTTATTTCGTACTCCTGCATTATCTGAAGCAGTCGTTCAGCAAGCGTTTCCTGGGAACACTGAAGTGTCGAGAGATTAACCTCGACGTATTTTATTCCAAGCTCCCTGATATTGCTGTTTCTAATAAAACGGCATACAGCACGAAATGCAAGCTCTCCGATTCTTATGATATATCCGTTTGCTTCGGCAAGCGGGATAAATTCCTCAGGACTTACGAATCCGAGCTCCGGATCATTCATTCTTATGAGAGCTTCCGCTGATTCGAAACACTGTTTTTCAGTGCTGTAGATAGGCTGGTAATACATTTCAAACCTGTCGTCAGCTATGAAGTTCCTGATGGTTGATATAATATGCCGTTCTCTCTGCTTGGCCTTGATTGCATCTTCGGTGGCAGCGGAAATCTGTATGTCATTTTTGATATTCTGGTTGAGCGAATATGTGATTGTATCACATATCTCTTCGGCGTTTTTGGCAAATCCGGGATATGAGAGGGTACATAAAAACGGAGTGATTCTGCAGTCTATGCCGTTTACTTCCTTTGAACTTCTGAAAAATTCTGATATCCTGCTGACAAGTGTTTCTGCAGTGATGCTCTTCTTTTCTTCGGTTACGACCACAAACTTGTTTCCGTTTATGTAATAAATGTAGCCTGAACTGAGATACTTTTCAAACGGCTTGAATACTGAGTCGCATATTTTTCTGCGTTCCTTTATGGCCATAGGACCGATTATTTCGGTGATGCCTACAGGTGAAAAGGCAATAACAGTAAATTTTTTGTCTCCGCTTATTTTTGAATTAAGCGTTATCCTCAGGGCATCGGAGTTAAGACATCCTGTTGCAGGGTCCACGTAATCCGCCGGATCCTCGATTGTATTGAACAGAAGAACCATCGAGAGCGCAATTGCATAGTTGCCTATAATCTGGTCGGAGCGTATGAGCTGCACTACAGTTGCAAGGCTTGAAAGAATGATGAACAGCAGTATTGAGATGTTCTGCGACATCTTTATTTCTTTTCTGAACCTTATAAAAATCACGAGGCTGTAGACCAGGATGAAAAGAGCAAGTCCCGGCAGCAGATAGAAGAGCGGGCCGTGACAGTATTTCATCTGTTCGTCGAAGTATATAACAAGATGAGTCCACGGAGTTGATACAAGCAGTCCGGTATCAGCTGCAGCCACAAGCACCGCAAATACCCTGTCGGGAAGCGGAATTCTGCCCTTGTGGGTTATAACAAGCACGTAGAGCAGATACATAACAGCAATCATGTCATATGAAAAAAGATAGAGTATGTTGACAGTGTAGTTGAACGTCAGGGAGAATGCAGAGGCTTCCCCGAGAGTTTTTGTAGTGATTATATGTGTTGCTGCTGACATGAAGGTGAATATAAGCATCATGAAGAACAGCGTATTGGCTCTGGTATGAAATGTTCTTCTGACACCGTAAAGTCCTGTGATAACAGCTATCAGTGCGACAGTTGCGTATTCGTACTCCGTTACGAATGTTACATCGTTCGTAAAAAATCCCTCCCCGTATTGTATCATAATAATGAACAGTGTTTTTCTCTTATAGTTATTACCTGTATCATAAACTGCATATTTCAGATGCTGACTGATTTAAACTGTAAATTTCATCTAAAACGCGATAAAAAATATAACCTGTTATAGTTATATACATTAATTATAGCATATTCCCGGGGATAATAAAAGGGATTTTAATAAAATAATCATCAGAATTTTGTAGTTAATATGCCGAAAATACAGTGTATAAATAATACATATTTCATAATAATTTTTCGGTTCAGGTACTTTTATTATTGTATGGAATATGATATAATATAGTTAAGAAAGTATGCTCCCGCACGGGAAAGCAAATCATAAAAGAAAAGAGTGATATTTATGGCTGAAAAAACCGAAAGAATTATTAATGTGGAAAGCTCTGATCAGATTCAGGAACTGTTTGGTAACTGTGATTCCAATCTTGACTCGTTTCAGAAAAAGTACGGAGTAGTAATCATAAGCCGCGGGAACAACATCAAGATTATCGGCAGCGAGCAGAATACTGCGGAAGCTGAGAAGGCCATAAAGGCTCTTCTTGAATACGCCGGAAAAGGTGAGAACATCAACGACCAGTCAGTACGCTATGTTACAAACATGGTTTCCTCAGGTGCCGAAAAGGAGCTTAAGGAGCTTGTGGGCGACAGCCTGTGCATAACAACCAGCGGAAAGATTGTCCGTCCAAAGACAGTCGGACAGCAGAAGTACGTTGATGCTATCAAGAACAACACCATCGTAATCGGTATCGGCCCTGCCGGCACAGGCAAGACATACCTTGCAGTTGCGATGGCAGTAAGGGCGTTCAAGGCACATGAGATAACAAAGATCATTCTCACAAGACCTGCAGTTGAAGCCGGTGAAAGCCTCGGTTTCCTTCCGGGAGACCTTCAGGACAAGGTTGATCCGTATCTCAGACCTCTTTATGACGGACTTTTCGATATGATGGGTGCTGAAACATTTCAGAAGCATATGGAGCGCGGAACGATTGAGGTTGCGCCTCTTGCCTATATGAGAGGCCGTACACTTGATGATGCGTTCATTATTCTTGATGAAGCACAGAATACAACTTCAGAACAGATAAAAATGTTCCTTACACGTCTCGGAAACAACAGCAAGATGGTTATCACCGGTGACGTAACACAGATTGACCTTCCGGCAAGCAAAAAATCAGGTCTTGTTGAGGTCACAAAGGTTCTGAAAAATGTTGATGACATTTCTATTCAGAAGTTCTCGGACAAGGATGTCGTAAGACACAAGCTTGTTCAGGACATTATTAAAGCATACGAGAAATATTTCGAAGAAGGGAAGAAAAAATAATTTATGTCAAAGCTTAAGGTGTATATCAAAAATTCTCAGTCAGAGGTAAAGGTTCCGGTAGGTATCAGACTTCTTATCAGACGCTGCTGCCAGGCTGTGCTTATAACTGAAAATTTCAAAAGAGATACAGAGGTAAGCGTTTCATTTATTAACAACAAAGAGATAAGAAATCTTAACAGAATATACAGAGACAAGGACAAGTCCACAGATGTTCTTTCATTTCCTCTCGGCGAGGACGGAAACTACGACATCAATACTGAAAACGGCTACGTAATGCTTGGTGATATAGTTATTTCACTTGAAACAGCAATCAAGCAGGCTGAGAATTTCGGACATTCACTTGAAAGAGAAATTGGTTTCCTTACTGTTCACTCAATGCTTCATCTTCTTGGCTACGATCATGAGACAAGCACTCTTGAAGCAAGAATAATGCGTGAAAAGGAAGAAGCAGTTCTTGAAAAGCTTGGTATTTCAAGAGATGCCACATTTATTTCAAAGGCAGCTCAGTAAAAATAATCTGAAAGGTATTTATTAATGACAAAAACAGTTTTTATAACCATAGCAGGAAAGACAAACGCAGGCAAGTCATCTCTTCTCAATGCGCTTATAGGTGAAAAGATTGCATCAGTAAGCAGCAAGAGCCAGACAACAAGAACAAGAATTACCGGTGTTGTCAATGCCGGTGAGACACAGCTTGTGTTTATTGATACACCTGGTCTTCACAAGGCTAAGAACAAGCTCAGCGAGTACATGCTCAAGGCAGTCAGGGAATCTGCATCAGACATTGATGCCGTGTTCTTTGTAGTGGACTGCACAAAGAAAATCGGCGACCAGGAGAGGGAGATGCTTCAGTCAGTAGGCGCCTCCAGAACTCCTCTTGTACTTATCCTCAACAAGATTGACCTGCTTAAGGATAAAACTGTTCTTGCACAGAAGATAGCTGAACTCAGTGCAGAATTTAACTTTGACGAGGTAATTCCGATAAGCGTACTTGCAGATGACGGTATTGATCTTGTACGTGAGAAGGCACTTTCACTTGCTGTCGAAGGCCCTCATTTTTTCCCGGAGGATGCCATAACAGACCAGCCGGAAAAAATCATTGCCGGAGAGATTATCCGCGAAAAGCTTCTTGAGCTCCTTGACGATGAGGTTCCTCACGGAATCGCAGTTGCGGTTGAATCAATGAAGGAACGTGACGACAAGGATCTTCTTGATATATCTGCAGTCATTTTCTGCGAAAGGGATTCGCACAAGGGTATTGTAATAGGCAAGGGCGGACGCATGCTCAAGAAGGCTGCGACGCTTTCAAGACAGGAACTGGAGGAGTTCTTCCAGATTAAAGTCAATCTCCAGTGCTGGGTAAAGGTCAAGGAAGACTGGAGAAACAGAGACGCTATTATCAGAACACTTGGTCTTTCAGACAATAATTAGGATGTGATTTATCTATGCTGACTAATGTCAGCGGTCTTGTCATTAGAGAACGTCAGTCAGGTGACAACGATAAATTTCTTGATATATTAACAGAGACAGACGGAGTTGTTGAGGTTATGGCAAAGGGTGTGAAAAAGTATTCATGTCCTTTTGCTGCAGCCTCGCAGCTCTATGCTTATTCCAGGTTCTGTCTTTCACAGAGACGTGACCGTTACTATATTGACAGTGCAGAACCGGTTAAAATATTTTATTCAGTAAGAGAGAGACTCGAATGGTTCTCTCTCGTTTCATATTTTTCAGAAGTAATTTCATACTGTCAGCTTCCTGACAGGGAAAACAGCCGCGATATTCTCAGGCTGTTTCTCAATATTCTTCATTTTCTTACTTCAGAGACGAGGGATATGTCGCTTCTGAAAAGTATTTTTGAACTCAGACTTATGTCGGAAACGGGACATATGCCGGATATAGTCGGCTGCAGTGTCTGCGGTACATATCAGACGGAGAAGATGTATTTTTCCGTCGGGAGCGGAAAGCTGTACTGTGAAAACTGCTGCAGTCCGCACTCCGGAAGCGATGCTGTGTGTATAGGTGCTCCTGTTCTCCATGCAGTAAGACATATCGTTCTTACCGACTTTGACAGGCTTTTCAGCTTTAAGCTTTCAGGGGACAGTATGAATCTGCTTTCCCGTATTTCCGAAGATTATCTGCTCACTCATCTCGGCAGGAGCAGGTTTAAGACGCTTGATTTTTACAGGTCACTTTTTTTATGATACAAAGAGAGATTACAATGAACAGATACTATAAAACACTTGAACTTCACAAAGTGCTTGAGATGCTTGCTGCCCATACATCAAATGAGACAACAAGGCAGATGGCACTTGATATAAAACCGTGTACTGACTGTGAAGAGGTCAGGAGAGAGATTGAAAAGGTTTCACAGGCCTTTGAGCTTTCAGTACGCTTCGGCACACCGCCGTTCTACAATTTTACAGATGTAAACGGACATCTCAGAAGGGCAAAGTCAGGCGGACGCCTGTCACTTAAGGACCTTCTTGAGATTCTTTCCATGCTTAAACAGATCAGAGCCCTGCATGACTGGTACAGACACTGTGAGGACACTGAAACTGATCTTGATTATCTTTTTAACAATCTTATTCCGAATGACACACTTCTTACACGTCTTGAAACATCAATTGTGTCAGAGGAGGAGCTTTCAGACGGTGCAAGCTCTGAGCTTGCTTCCATAAGAAGAAAAATAAGACAGACCGGGTCAAAGCTTCGTTCAACTCTTGACAAAATGGTAAAGTCAGCATCCATGCAGAAATGTCTTCAGGAAGCTGTAATAACCATGCGTGACGGCAGATACGTTCTTCCGGTAAAGGCAGAACACAAGGGTGCTGTTCCGGGACTTGTGCACGATACTTCATCAACAGGCCAGACATACTTCATCGAACCTATGTCAATCGTTGACTGCAACAATGATATCAGAATTCTTGAGAGTCAGGAGCAGGAGGAAGTTGACAGAATTATAAGGGCGCTTTCAGCAGAGTGTGCGATGAATGCAGACAGCATTTCAGAAGGCTGGAGAGTGTGCACAGTACTTAATCTTTACTTTGCAAAGTCAAACTTTGCTGCAAAGCTTAAGGCAACTGCTCCGGTTATTTCAGATGACGGCGTTATTGAGCTTAAAAAGGCACGTCACCCGCTTATTGATCCGCAGAGAGTTGTTCCTGTTGATATTTCGATAGGTGAGGAGTACAGCGCACTTATCATCACAGGTCCTAATACAGGCGGTAAAACTGTTTCCCTTAAGACAACCGGACTTCTTGTACTCATGACAATGTGCGGACTTCTTATCCCGGCAGCTGACGGAAGCCGCATTTCAGTATTTGAGAACATTCTTGTCGATATCGGTGACAATCAGAGCATCGAGATGAATCTTTCAACCTTCTCATCCCATATCAACCAGGTAATTGATATTATCGGAAAGGCAGACAGCAGGTCTCTTGTTCTTCTTGATGAACTTGGTTCCGGTACTGACCCGGTTGAAGGTGCTGCGCTTGCGGTTTCCGTAATAGAAAGACTCAAGGCCGGTGGTGCAAAGATGATGGTAACGACCCATTATCAGGAGCTTAAAATCTATGCCATAGAGTCTGAGGATACGCAGAATGCCTCATGTGAGTTTGACGTTGAGACGCTTAAGCCTACCTACAGGCTTATTATGGGTTCGCCGGGTAAGTCAAACGCTTTTGCAATCTGTCAGAGCCTTGGTATGCCGTCAGATGTTATCGAAGAGGCAAAGTCCCTTGTAAGTTCAGAAAATATGCGCTTTGAAAAGGTAATTGAAAACCTTGAGGCAGCAAGGGCAGAGCTTGAGAAACAGAACGCTGAGCTTGAAAGTCTGAGACGTGAGGCAAGGGAAAATGCCGAAAAGCTTCAGAGAGAGCTTGCAGAGCTTGAAGACCTTAAGGAGAAGGAACTCGACAAGGCACGAAGCATATCGATGAATATTATCGAAAACACCAAGGTCAGGTCAAACGAACTTCTTGATGAGCTTCAGTCAATAAAGAAGCAGAAGAGCAAGGCTAAGTTTGAAAACATGGTAAGCGATGCTGAGCGACTCAGCAAGTCAAGTCTCAACAAGATGTACGACGGGGCAAATCCGGTTGTAAAGAAGAAGCAGACTGACAACTACAAGCTGCCGCGCGCTCTTAAGACCGGTGACTACGTTTTTATTCCTTCGATGAACAAAAACGGTACTGTGGTAAGCAGTCAGGACGCCAAGGGATTTGTTTTCGTACAGGCCGGAATCATGAAGATGAAGATGAACGTAACAGACCTTCGTCTTGCCGAGAAACAGAACCAGCAGAATCAGAACAAGGCAAAGTTTACTCCGAAGAAAAATACAGCTTCAAGACAGGTTCAGCAGGAACTCGATATAAGAGGATTTGCTGCAGATGAAGGTGTTATGGAGCTTGATATGTTTATAAATCATGCCGTTATGACAGGACTTTCACTTGTAACGGTTATTCACGGCAAGGGTACAGGTATTCTCAGAAATGCAGTTCATGCAAGGCTTAAGAAGATGCCTGTAGTCAAGAGCTACAGACTCGGTGTTTACGGCGAAGGTGAAGACGGTGTTACCATCGTTGAGCTGAAGCACTGACGAAAATAACTGAAAGGATTATACGATGGTAGATATATGTCTTGCAGGTACAGGCGGAATGATGCCGCTGAGCGGGCGCTGGCTTACCTGCTGCTATATGGAGTACAACGGAAAGGCAATTCTGATTGACTGCGGAGAAGGCACTCAGATTGCTCTTGCTGAAGCGGACAGTAAGCTCAGCAAGGTTGATTCTCTTTTTATTACACATTTTCATGCGGACCATATTTCAGGACTTCCGGGCCTTCTGCTTTCACTTGGAAACTATTCCAAGACATCTCCGCTGAAAATATACGGACCTAAGGGCCTTACGGAGATTGTCAGCAGTCTCTGCTGCATCTGCGGAAAGCTTCCTTTTGAAATACAGACAACAGAGCTTCCTGCAAATGAGATAACACAGTTTTCGGTTCCGGAGATTGACGAAATGATAACAGTAAGGGCATTTCCGCTGAAGCACCGTGTACCTTGTCTCGGATATTCATTTGTATTTTCAAGAAAGCCTGTTTTCAATCCTGAGAAAGCAGAAGCTCTCGGTATTCCGAAACAGATGTGGAAGCTCCTTCACAAGGGTGAAACCGTTGAGCATGAAGGAAAAACCTTTACAACTGATATGGTTACAGACGGACTCAGAAAGCCGGTCAAGGTAACATACGCGACAGACTCTCGTCCGACAGATACAATTGCCGATGAGGCATTCCGTTCAGACCTGTTTATATGTGAAGGAATGTACGGTGACGAGGAGCATGCGGAGAGCATGAAGGAAAAGGGACACATGCTTATTTCGGATGCGATCAGACTTGCAGAGCTTGCCGAGGCGGAACGTCTGTGGCTTACTCATTACAGTCCTGCGATGAAGAATCCTTTTATATATGAAAAGGCAGTACATAAAAAATTCCCTGCAGCGGTAATAAGCAGGGACGGACAGAAAATTACACTATAATAAAAACAGCACATCAGAGTTACGAAAATACGTAATCTGATGTGCTGCTTTTTGCTTTTTACACTTTCAGGAGCGGGGATAAAAGCTGCTTCGCCCCTGTGCTGAATTATTCATATATCATTGTCTGCCTTATCAGTAAGTCTTCAGAATTTCAAGTGTTCTCAGAGGTGTGAGGTCTGAATATTCCTTCCATTCCTCTTCTGATGAATCATCATCATTTTCTTCATCAGACTCCTCTCTTATGTATCTTGAGCGTTTTTCCGAGTAGTCATCCTCAGAAACAACAGTTCCGTTGATTGTATATTCATATTCGTCCGATGATATTTTTCTGCGTGCAAATGTTCCTTCTGACTTCATTTCGCCGCGGCCGAAGCTTACGAAGCTTATGTTTTCCTCGTTGTCATGCCCTGTTATTCCGATACATCCTGAGTACGGATAAAAAGTAAATTCAGTGCAGTCTGAAGGTGCTGACCAGCTTACGAGCTGTCCGTCGTATACTGAGTATACGGACAGGTGCTTTGCATCCGAACTTGACAGGGTGGTAAGGCAGATAAGTTCAGGTACTCCGTCAGAATTCATGTCTGCAAGAGTATATGAATTGCTGCGTATATCACCGTTGGCATTTTCCCTGAATCGTATTATATCATCGTATTTGTCCTGCCATGATGAAGCTCTCCGGCTGAAGTTTATGTATTTTTTCTCTGCATAGAGGACTTCTGCCGGTTCATTTTTTTCAGATTTCCAGAGAATACGGTACATGTTCTTTTCCTCTCCGGTTACCTGCACTATAGTTCCGCTCAGCTCATATGCGGCACATTTTTTACCTGATGAGTCCCTGTAGAGCGGGATTTCAGATGAATCCGACACCATCATTCCAAAGAAGTGGCTGAAAGACGAATCGGAAAATCTCAGCTGTGTTCCGGATACTGCTTCTTCCACCGGGAAAATAATTCTGTCCTGAACAGTGGCATCATATTCCGCAGATACTGAATCAAGCTCTGCACACAGTGTCCTGAAATCCATTTTCCCCGGACTCGTGTCACCACGGTGCTCGTCAAGCTGTGCCTGGTATTCCTCAGGTGTAACTTTGCTTTCATCAATCATATACAGATCGGTGCTGTCGTGTTCTGAGTAGCTGAAGCTGCTGTGAAAGAATGATTTTTCAGAGACATTTCCGTCAGCATACAGGACGGAGGCGTTGTATTCTCCTCTGAACGGTCTTTTTACAAAGAGTTCCTTGGTAGTTATGTTGTATCCGTTTTCCGCAATTGAACCGTTTCTCCTCATATCGATGTACAGCTCATTTTCACCTGCGGAAAAAATCTGAAAGAAGTGTGTTTCGTCACCGCCCGAGGATGAAAAGCTGTAGATGAGTTCCGGTATGCTGTCAGCGTCCAGCATTTTCAGATAAAAGTCAGGTGAGCCGTTTCCGCCTTTTCCGGAGCTGAAGTACTCCTGAATATCAGCAGCTATCTGATGATATTTTTCTGTCCAGGAACCGGTGTATGTACTGAGTTCTATGTAGTCTGCGGAAACGTATCCTCCGTTTCGTGAGTTGTTTTCAATCTGGTACCAGCCGTTTTCATAGTCTGATATATAGACTATGCTTCCTTTTTCAAGATTTCCGACTATATCGCCGGATGATGACGGCACACGGCGTATATTAAGGACTCCCTTGCTTGTGTTTACACGTCCGAACACGCCTGAAACCTTGTTTACAAGCATCGGCTCAGGAGCTTCCGCCGCAGTTGTTTCTGCTTCGGTTTCCGATACCGGTACGGAGACCGTGGTTCCTGAAGTGACAGCAGAATCAGTTTCAGAGACTGCCGTAACGGCTGAAGTGACGGCGCTGCTGCTGTCAGCGCTGCCTGTTTCAGCTCTGTTTCCCAGATAAACTGCAGCACCGGCAGCGAGTCCGATGACAGTCACTGACGCAATTACTGCCGGAACAGTCATATTTCGTTTTTTATTTTCAGACAAATTATTTCCTCCGTTTTATGCTATAATGTTTGTTTACGATTATTATATCATAAAATGAAGTGAACGTAAAATTTTTTTCTGCGTTCCTGTATTCAAAAATCTGTATAGATGTTATACACTATTATCTCTTTGACCGGAGCATCTCCGGATGATATAATCTATAGTGAAAGCATGTATGTACAGCGAATGAACCTTATTTATAACAACACAGAGCTTTGAACATTTTTTTGATAAACAGGAGGAAAATCAGTGAACAGAATACTCAGACTGGCAGCATCGGCTGCTGTATCAGCTGCGATGATAGTTTCGTCATTTCCTTTTACTTTAAGAGCGGACGCTGAAGAAACACAGAAACTCATTGCACTTACATTTGATGACGGACCTAACACTACAGTTACCACGCAGATACTTGACCTGCTTGAGGAAAATAATGCAAAGGGCACATTTTTCCTTATAGGACAGAACATTAACAGCAGATCCGAGGCATCGGTGAAGCGCGCATATGATATGGGATGTGAGATTGCTAATCATTCAAAGTCACATACATATATGACTGACAAATCAGAAGCAGAGATGCTTGAGGAGGTCGGTTACGTAGATGATTATGTATACCGGATTACCGGTGAGCACACAAAGTTTTTCCGTGCTCCGTTTTTAAATACAAGCGAGGAGGTCTTTAAAACCATTGACCAGACCTTTATCAGCGGTGTAATGATTGAGGATGTTTCCACTGATCCGGAAAAAAGAGCGGCTGAGCTTCTCAGAGTTGCCAGGGACGGCCTTATTGTTCTTATGCATGACTCGGAAGCAAATCAGCCTACGGTTGACGCTCTTAAGATAGCCATTCCGGAACTCAGAAATCAGGGATACAGATTTGTAACTGTCTCAGAACTCTTTGAGCTTCAGGGCGAGACTCCTCTCGGTGACAGAGACTACAGCGAGGTTACCCGTTACCCATGCAGCGGATATACAAAACACAGCACTCTTTTTACAGGAAGTGCAGCTGATGAAGGAAGCTGGATGAAAGCGGGTACTCTTGACAAGGGACTTTTCGGTAAACTGGGTGACTACGCCATAGAAACAGAGTACTCAGGAATGAATGCCCCTCAGATTGTTATTCAGAAGTGGGGAGCAAACCAGGTATGGAAGTCCGTCCGTCCTTCATATTCAAACGGAAGCCGTGCGTGCTTTCTTTCATCAGACATAGAAAAGGCACTTAAGGAAGAAAACCTTTCATACGCAGACCTTGACCAGTTCTGTATTTCTCCGTACGGAACAGGTACTGTTCTTACTTCAGTCAGCATTCTCATACCAGGAGCTTCTTCAGAAGGCCCTTCCCAGAACGTTCCGGTCACAGTAAAGGGCGACCTGAATTCAGACGGCAGAACAGATGCTGCAGATGCAGTCCTCATGAGAAAACTGATGCTCGGCGAAAACGTCAGAGCAGACCTCTCTGCCGCAGACATTGACGGCGATTCAAAAGTAAGTATTTCTGATTTTATAAGACTTCTGAATGCAGTTATATCTTTATCCTCATGAGTCCGTGATGATTGCAGAAGCAGTACAGATATCCGCTTCCACGTATAAAAAAATCCTGTCTGTGCATTTTCCCTCCGGATACAGCCTGACAATCTCTGCCTTGTCACCACGGTACAGAAATACTGATTTTTTTGAAATTGTATTTTCCATGAATACGTGATATAATAGACAGTGACGCTGTAACCGGGCGGTGTGGCAGGTGCTGCAGAGATATAATTTATGCACGGATACGCATACTGTACAATTGAACGGCGTGAAGACAATAAGTAATAAACGGAGCTGATACTGACATATGCTGAACGAATCAGAGTGGAATACGGTAAACAACATTCTTCTGGAGCTTTACACAGTAAATGATCTTGATATTTTTGCACAGAAGAGTATGAAATTTATCAGGATGCTTATACCTTATACCAAGGGATGGTTTATTATCCTTAATGAAGACCAGGAGATTGTAAGTGAAAAGTCGTACTTTACAGGGTTCGTTGCGGAATCCGTCGATAAATACGTCAACACATACCATGAGCACGATTATATAAGATTCCTTTACGAGTTCACATCAGAGACAGGTGTGTTCAGAGACTCAAACATTCTTGATACGAGTATAAGGTCAGACACGGATTTTTACAGGGAATTTCTCGTGCCCGAGAACATTATCTACGGCTGCGGCATTCTCATTATCAGGAGCCAGCGTGTTACCGGTGTATTCAATCTTTTCAGAAATGAGGATTCCGGCGACTTCACAGACAAGGAAATCTACGTTCTGAATATTTTTAAAAAGCATATGGAAAATATGCTTTTTAATGTGATGAAGCTGAGCCTCGGTAACCGGTCAATTACCAAAAATATAAAATCCTTTTCTGAAAAATACAGTCTGACATCACGGGAGGAAGACGTACTGACTTTGATAAATGACGGCTGTTCAAATCAGGAAATTGCGGAGAAGCTTGTAGTTTCGCTGTCTACAGTAAAGAAGCACGTTTACAATCTTTTCAATAAAACAGGTGCTTCAAGCAGAAGCCAGCTTATCAATATGGTGGTAAGTTAAGAAGCGTATAGAACTAAAGTAGTATATAATATAATCAAATATCAGACTTTCGGACAATTGTACCGCATGCATTTTTAGTGTATTATAATATTGTACTAAGAAAAGCAACGGGGCTTCAGGAAATACATCAGTGACGATGTATTTCCCGGAGCCCTTTTTGTTACAGTAAACACAGAAAAAATATTTAAGCAACGGAGCTTGTATCAGACACATATCACGCATATGTGCCGGTGCAGGCTCCTCTTTTTATTTAAAGGAGCTGGTTATTATGCAGAAAATTTTTACCAAGGAATTCAGACCCGGCGAAAAGTGGTCAGGATGTATAGGAAGAAACAAATACATTCACTTCAAGGCACTTGGAGACAATGCGAATGTTTCAGTTCTCCTGTACAACATGAGAGACACATCCGAAAGATACAACATGCCTGACTCGCTTAAGGCACAGTATACAGCACATCTCACAAAGGGAAATGTACTTATGAGCGACAACGGCAGAGTTCTTGCAAGCATAGTTGAAGACAGTCTCGGCTGGCATGATTCAATCTGCGGTCATACAACAAGAGCGATGACTGATGAAAAATACGGTAAGACAACATATCAGGAACAGGGCAATGACTATTACAGATGCGGTGAGGAAAACTTCAAGGTTGAACTTATCAGAAACGGAATGAGCAAGAGAGACATAGTTCCGTGCGTAAACCTGTTTTCAAAGGTTTATGTCGATGAGGACGGAAGCATGAACTATGTAACTGACCACTGCAGAAAAGGTGCTACAGTTACACTCAGAACTGAGATGGACATAGTATTTGTGGTTTCAAACACACCAAATCCTCTTGATCCTTCATCTGAATATCCTTCAGTGCCTGTTACAATGGAAGTTTATGATGCTCCTCCTGCTGATCTTATGGATGAATGCGTAAACTACAGGGATGAAAACTACAGAGCATTTGAAAACACATGGGATTACTATAATCTGCTTGGCTTATAAAAGGAAGGAGTTACTAATATGTTTGGATTTATAGAAAAGGACAGCGATCTTAAACCGGAAGACGCAGTATATGATGAAGTACTTGAAGCAGGACTTGGCTGGATGCACGTGCTGAAAAAAGGCCAGTCCTTCAGAATACTTGACCTTGAAGGCAACCAGGCGGTTGACACAACCTTCTATTCAATGGATGACCCTGAGGATCATTACGGTGCAGTTCAGACAATAGTTGCACAGAAAAATATCTATCTTACAACCGGCAGTATTCTCAGAGCAGAATCAGGAAGACCGCTTCTTGAAATAACAGCGGACAAAACAGGCAGACATGACACACTCGGCGGCGCATGCTCATCACAGAGCAACACAGTACGATATGCCCGTGAAAAAAGATACATGCACAACTGCCGTGACAGCTTCATGCTTCAGCTTGCGGACTGTACAGAGGATATCAGAAAGCGTGACCTTGCGCCTAATATAAACTTTTTCATGAATGTCCCTATTACCAGGGAAGGCGGATACAAATTTGACGACGGTGTTTCAGCACCTGGAAAATATGTTGAAATGAAGGCCCTTGAGGACGTTATGATTCTTATCAGTAACTGTCCTCAGCTCAACAATCCATGCAATGCATACAACCCTACACCGGTAAGACTTCTTATCTGGGACTGATTCAGAAATCTCAGACAGGTATAAAACAAAATAAATCAGCAGCAGCGGATGTGAAATGATATTAAGCATCCGCTGTTAAACAGGAGTGAAACACAGACATGTTCAGTAAAGTATTAATAGCAAACCGCGGTGCAATTGCCGTCAGAATAGAAAGAACACTCAGAAAAATGGGAATATCCAGCGTTGCTGTGTATTCAAAGGCAGACAGAGACAGCCTTCACGTTGAAAACGCCGATGAAGCCGTTTATATAGGTGAAGGAACAGCGAGGGAAACATACCTTGACGTTGACAAAATCATAAAGGCTGCTCTTGATACCGGCGCAGAAGCTGTTCATCCGGGCTACGGATTCCTCAGTGAAAATACAGTTTTTGCAGCAAAGTGCGAGGAAAACGGGATAAAATTTATCGGTCCTGATTCAGAGCAGATAAAGATGTTCGGCCTCAAGCACTCAGCAAGAGAGCTTGCTGAACGTGCCGGTGTACCGCTTCTCTCAGGTACAGGTCTTCTTAAGGATGTAAATGAGGCTGTAAAGGCGGCTGCTGAGGTCGGATATCCTGTAATGATAAAGAGTACAGCCGGCGGCGGCGGTATTGGTATCAGAATATGTGAAAACGAGGATGAACTCCTTGCGTCATACGACAACGTCTGCCATCTTGCTGAGAGCAACTTTAACGATGCCGGTGTATTTATTGAAAAATATATCAGAAAAGCGCGTCATGTTGAAGTGCAGATTTTCGGAAATGAAGCCGGAGAGGTTGCAGTTCTCGGTGAAAGAGACTGTTCTGTTCAGAGAAGAAACCAGAAGGTTGTTGAAGAGTCACCTGCACCGGGACTTTCAGACGCAGTCAGACAGAGCATGTACGCTGCTGCGAAGAGTCTTGCAAAGACAAGCGGCTACAGAAACGCAGGAACTGTAGAGTTTCTCTATGATGAAGCTGATGAAAAGTTCTACTTTCTTGAAGTAAATACAAGACTTCAGGTTGAGCACGGTATAACAGAAGAGGTTTACGGTGTTGACCTTGTTGAATGGATGGTAAGGGAAGCTGCCGGTGAACTTTCAGGAATCGAAGAATTTAAGGCAGTTCCGGACGGACATTCCATAGAAATAAGAGTATATGCTGAAGACTGCATTAACAACTTCAGACCAAGCAGCGGCAAGATTGATGATGTAGTTTTCTCGGACAAGGCAAGAGTTGAAACATGGATCAGAAAGAACATAGAGGTTTCATCCCTCTATGACCCTATGCTTGCAAAGCTTATAGTTCACGCAGAGTCAAGAGACAAAGCAGTTGAAAAAATGCTTGAGGTAATTGAAACATCCGATGTTTTTGGTATAACAACAAACCTTCAGTATCTTAAGAAGCTCATTTCAGGAAAGGCATACAGGGAAGGCAGCCTCTTTACAAAGATGCTTGAGGGCTTCTCACCTGAGGAAAATGCACTTGAAGTACTTGACGGCGGTCTCCAGTCAACCGTACAGGATGCAAAGGGTATGATAGGTTACTGGACAGTCGGCGTTCCGCCGTGCGGTGCAATGGATGCCTACAGCTTCAGAATCGGTAATATGCTTCTTGGAAATGATCCGGATGCAGCCGGTATTGAGCTTACAATGCGCGGAGGTACATACCGCTTCAGAACAACAGTAAGCTTCTGTATCACAGGTGCAGATATGAATGCAACACTCGACGGAGAAAAGATTCCGGCTTATACAGTAATAAATGCTGCACCTATGCAGGAACTTAAGTTCAGAACCTGCAGCAAGGGTATGAGAGCATATCTTCTTGTAGCAGGCGGTATTGTGGTTCCGAAAATCATGGGCAGCTCATCAACATTCTGTGACGGTAAATTCGGCGGACACAACGGCCGTGCCCTCAGAACAGGCGATGTACTTCATCTTACAGAAAAATGTGTTGCAGACAGGCTTGATTCGTTTGATCCTGCCTTTATTCCTGAGATTGAAAACACATGGACAATCGGTGTTATACCTGGTCCTCAGCCTACACCTGAATACCTTGCACCGGAATATCTGAAGACACTTACTGAAACAGAATACACAGTAAACTTCAACAGTGCGAGAACAGGTATCCGCCTTAACGGACCTATACCTCAGTGGGTAAGGGAAGACGGCGGTGAAGCCGGACTTCACCCTTCAAACATTCATGACAATGCATACGCAATCGGTACACTCGACCTTACCGGTGACCAGTCAATTCTCCTCGGACCTGACGGTCCTTCACTCGGCGGATTTGTCTGCCCTGTAACTACTGCAAAGGGAGAACTCTGGAAGCTCGGACAGCTTCACCCTGGTGACAAGGTTCATTTCCAGCTTCTTACTCTTGAACAGGCAGAGGTTATCAGAAAGAACCAGGAAAAAAATATTTCCGGCGACTATACAAAAACAGAACTTCCTGAGAAGGCTGACCCTGACGCATCATATGCGGTTCTTGCAGAGGGAGAGCATGACGGTACAGAGTATAAAATAAGGCTTCAGGGTGAGGAGAACATACTTGTTGAGTACGGAAAAATGGAGCTTAACATAGAGCTTCGTTTCAGAGTACACATCCTCATGAATGAAATTGAAAAGAGCGGACTTCCTGTTATCGATATGACTCCTGGTATCCGTTCACTTCAGATTCACTTTGATGTAAACAGAATTTCAGCCCGTGAGATATGCGCTGAAACAGTAAAAATCAACGCCGGTCTCTCAGAACTCGATGATATTACAGTTCCTTCAAGAATCATTAAGCTCCCGCTTTCATGGGATGACCCGCAGACACAGATTGCTGCGCAGCGTTATCAGCAGACAGTAAGACCTGATGCACCGTGGTGTCCGAGCAACCCTGAATTTATCAGGAGAATCAACGGCCTTGACAGTATAAAGGATGTTCAGGATATAGTTTTCGAGGCAGAATACCTTGTACTTGGTCTCGGAGATGTATATCTCGGCGCACCTGTTGCCACACCGGTTGATCCGCGTCACAGAATGGTTACTACAAAATATAATCCTGCAAGACCGTGGACTCCGGAGAATGCAGTTGGTATCGGAGGTGCTTACCTCTGTGTATACGGTATGGAGGGTCCTGGCGGATATCAGTTCGTCGGAAGAACGGTTCAGATGTGGAACCCTCTCAGGGAAACAGAGTATTTTGTAAAGGGCAAGCCATGGCTTCTTAACTTCTTCGACAGAATAAAGTTCTATCCGTGCAGCGCCGATGAAATACTTGAGTTCAGAGATGACTTCCTCAGAGGAAACTTTAAGATAGATATTGAGGAAACAACATTTAACCTTGGCAGCTACAAGGAATATCTTGAGAGCATTAAGGAAAGTGCAGCAAAGTTCAAGGCACATCAGGAGGCTTCGTTTGAAGCTGAAAGACAGAGATGGATTGAGCAGGGTCTTGACCATTTCGTATCAGAGACAAATGAGGCTGAGAGTCATTCGGATGACGTTCTCCCTGACGGATGTGAGCCGGTAAATGCAGCTATCCCGGGCAGCGTATGGAAAATTATTGCTGAGGAAGGCACTGCAGTAAGAGAAGACGATGTTATCGCAGTTCTTGAAAGCATGAAGATGGAATTCCCGGTTACAGCTGATATGGACGGCGTTGTAGAAAAAATATTTATTAAGGCTGGTCAGCAGATTGAAGCCGGACAGATGGTTGCTGCTGTCAGACCGGAGGCATAATGATATGAAGTATTTCCCGGAAAAACTGACTATAAAATGGATTAAACAGGCTTACGAAAAAAATGAACTCACTCCGTCAGAGCTTGCGTCTGAAATTATCAGACGCGCCTCCGCGGCGGAGGAGAAAAATATCTGGATTGTCCCTCCTTCTGAAGAGCTGATAAGCAGATACACGGACAATCTTCCGGAAAAAAGTGATGACACACCACTGTGGGGAATTCCGTTTGCAATAAAGGATAACATTGACCTTGAAGGTGTACCTACAACTTCTGCTTGCATGGAATATGCATATACACCTGAGAAGAGTGCGTTTGTTGTTCAGAAGCTTATTGATGCGGGTGCATTTCCGGTCGGCAAGACAAATCTTGACCAGTTCGCCACAGGACTTGTGGGAACAAGAAGTCCCTACGGTGAAGTACACAATGCACATAATCCGGAGCTCATAAGCGGCGGCTCAAGCTCAGGCTCAGCAGTGTCAGTTGCACTTGGCATGGCGGCTTTTGCACTCGGTACCGATACAGCAGGTTCAGGACGTGTTCCGGCTATGCTCAACACACTTGTCGGATTTAAGCCGGCTCTCGGTGCATGGTCAACCTCAGGCGTTGTTCCGGCATGCGCAAGTCTTGACTGCGTAACTGTATTCGCAAACAGCTTCGAGGATGCTGAGGAAGTTGACAGAAGTGCCCGCGGATATGACAGTGAGTGCTCGTGGTCAAGAAAATACACTTACGAGGGTGACAGACTTCCTGAGAAGATACTTATTCCTGCTGAGGAACCTGAGTTTTTCGGTGACATGGCAGATGTTCACAGAGCAAAGTGGCACAGCGCTGTTGAGAGAATAAAGAGTCTCGGAATAACAGTTGAGGAAGCTGACTACAGAATGTTCTACGACGCGGCTCTCATACTTTATGAGGGTGCATATGTTGCAGAACGCTGGGCAGACCTTAAGGAGTTTGTTGAAAAGAATACAGGAAAGGTCTTTCCTGTAACTGAAAAGATTCTTCGTTCAGGAGGAACTGAGGAAAAGACTGCAGCAAGGCTTTTCGATGACCTTCACAGACTCCAGTACTACAGACACAAAACCAGGGAAATCCTTGAAAATGCAGTAATGATAATGCCTACTGCAGGCGGAACATTTACAAGGGAACAGGTAAGACAGGATCCGGTAAAAACCAACAGCAAAATGGGGCTTTACACAAATCACTGCAATCTGCTTGACCTTATGGCAGCAGCAGTACCTGAAAATTCACGCGACAGGGATTATCCTTTCGGAATAACACTTTTTGCTCTGGCTGAGAATTCAGCACTTGTAAAGAGTACCGCAAAAAAATTCCTTGAAACAGAGTACACTGAATTCGCTGTGTGCGGACTTCATAAAAAAGGATATATGCTTGAGAGTCAGCTTGCAGAGCTCGGAGCTGAGTTCTGTGAACATACAGTTACTGCAAAGGCGTACGGACTGTATGAGCTGAACACAGTACCTGTCAAGCCGGGACTTGTCAGAAAACCGGAGGGCGGAAACAGCATAGAGGTTGATGTATACCGCATTTCAAAACAGAGCCTCGGAAGATTCCTTGACAATGTGAATTCTCCTCTTGTCATCGGCAGCGTTGAGCTTGCTGACGGACGTACGGTAAAGGGATTTCTGTGTGAGGAATATGCTCTTTCCGGAGCGGAAGATATCACTTCAAAGGGAACATTTACTGACTGACAGATTTTTTTATGTGAAATTTACTATATTTTTTTGTATGTGCATGACAACGGGGTCATGCATATACGGATACTGAACAGGAGTTTTAATTATGGCATCACAGTTTTCAAGAGTAGAGGTTATGAGCGGGATGGGCAAGGTTGCTGATTTTACAGGCAAGCTGAGTTCAGGCGAAAATGTTAAGCAGCTTATGAAACTCGGTGTATCCGGAATCACAATCTACAATAACGTAATTGGCTGCGGCGTTCAGCACGGCGCCCAGGAGTACGTACCGGAAACAAAGAATCTGGCTATTCAGCTTCTTCCGAAGAGTGTAGTAACAATTATCTGTGAAACAGACAAGGTTGACGAGCTTGTTGAGTTCCTTAAGCTTGAGCTCTATACAGGACATATCGGAGACGGCAAGATATTTGTTTCTGATGTTCAGAATATCATCAGGGTAAGAACAGGTGAGGAAGGTATTGACGCTTTAAAGAAATCAAGTATTGACTGAGCTCCTGAAAGGAAATAAACATGAACAAAAAAATAGGTCTTTTCGGTGCTGTTTCGACCGGTGTCGGAATGCTGATTGCCACCAGCTGTTTTATTTCATCGGCAAGCGGTTCAAGTGCGGTCGGCACACCGTTTATAATTGCCATAGTAATTGCCTGTATAGCAAATATGCTTGCTGTACTTTCAATTGCTGAACTGAATGCTATTATGCCTAATCTTACAGGCGGTATAGCACAGTACACTCTTGCGGGCCTCGGACCGCTTCTCACAATAGTAACCATGGTCGGAGGATATCTCATAAGTAACGTATTTGCGGCTCCTGCGGAGGGCGCCATGTTTGCCAATGTAATGGCGGAAATGCTCGGGGATTCGGTTCCCCCTGAGGTTTTCAGTGTCGGCATTACGATTATTCTCATAATCGTAAATCTCCGCGGCGTAAACATGTCTACTGTTCTCCAGGAAATTGTTGCATCATTTATGGTGCTTTCGCTTATAGTTCTCAGCGTTGTCGGCGCTTTCAGACTCGGAGCAGGTGAAACAGTTCAGCAGGATCCGGTTATTTCATCAAGTCTGAGAGATATTCTTCCTCTTACAGCAACTGCATTCTGGTTCTTTATCGGAGCCGAGTTCATAGTACCGCTTGGAAAGGATATGAAAAATCCGAAAAAGGTTCCTTTAAGCATGATACTTTCACTTGCCATCATGGGAATTATCCAGATAGTAATGGTTATCGGTTTCAGTAACTATACTGAGTGGGGCGAGCTTGGTGCGTCAGCATCACCTCACGTTCTCTATGCAGTAAATATGATGGGAAAGTGGGGAAGGTACTGGATGATAGCAGTTGCAATATTTGCAGCTGTAAGTACACAGAACTCCATTATATGTTCAGTTTCTGAAATATGCTGCGGTATGGCAAAGATGAATCTTCTTCCGGCATTTTTCCAGAAGAAAAACAAACACGAGGCACCGTACATAGTTATCCTTATTCTTGGTGTTCTCACATGCCTCATTGAAGCATCAGGAATCTCCACAGGTGAACAGGTTGCGTTCCTTACTCTTACATGTTCACTTTTCTGGATGCTTTCATATATTACATCACATGTCAATGTTATGATTCTCAGAAAGAAAATGAAAAACGTTCCGAGAAATTACAAAACACCTCTGTTCCCGGTAATGCAGATTATCGGCATTGCACTTCAGGCGTATATGATGTTCAATATTTCACCTGATCCGGATCAGAGATTCAGGATATATGCTCTGTGTCTTGTTCTTTTTGCAGGCCTGTTCATATATGCATTCTTCTGGGTAAAATACAGACTGAGAATGCCGCTTTTAAAGGGTGTAGGCGTTCATCAGGTTATGACAATGGAGAGTCCTGCATATCACGAGGTAAGAAAAGCTGCAAAGCATGAAGCAGCAGAAAAATAAGGACTTTTTTCAGATATAACAACACAGAGAATATCCCCCCGCCTCTGCAGGCGGCGCGGGATATTCTTTCGTTCACTGAAATTGCATCAGGGCATTTTTTGTGTTGAAGGATATCAGCGTATATGTTATAATGATTATAGTAAAAAACAGAATCGATTTCTGAATTAACTATAACAGGGAAACGCTGACCAGACTTTGCAGATGCCCCGGTGCATATTTTTTCTGCATTTTTATTCAGTTAAAACGCGGTGTATAAACTGCGTTTACTGTAATACTCCTGTCACCCTTTCCCTTAAACAAAGGAGAATCAGTAAGCTATGAGCGTAAAATTTCACTTACCGGACTTTGCACGTCTTTCAAAATTCAACATGGTATTTCTCGCAATGTTTGAAAACAGTCCTGAGTTTTTCAGAGACGACATCGAGATTGCTTCATTTTACGGAACATTTCCGCCTGCACTCTGGAACGGCGGCCGTGTAATGCTCGGAACCTGTGACAAGCCTTTTGTAAAGGGTATTATAAAGTACTTCAATGACAAGGGTATAGCACTTCGTTTTACATTTACCAATCCGATGATTGAGGAAAAGCACCTTGACGACAAGTTCTGCAATATGATTATGGCAATGGCCGACAACGGAAAGAACGGATGCATCGTCGCTTCGGATATTCTTGAGAACTATATCAGAAAGAATTACCCGTCATTTAAGATTACAAGCTCAACCTGCAAGCGTATCACTGACGAGGGTACACTTTCATCCGAGCTTGGGAAGGACTATCATCTTGTGGTTCTTGACTATGACTTCAACAACAGATTTGACGTTCTTGAAAAGATAGAAAACAAGGAAAAGTGTGAGATTCTCGTTAATCCGTGCTGTGTTCCTCAGTGCTGCAACCGTTCAGACCACTATAAGGTAATCGGTCTCGAGCAAATAGCAATTGCTGAACACATGAGAAAAAATCCTGCAAATGTACCTTACGATTCAGACAGGTTTGCACGTTCACATTCAGAGTATAAGGCTGCTCTTGAGTGTAAATGCGAGCACAGATCACTTTACGAAATACAGGATCTCCCGACACATGTAACACCGGACGATATCTGGAACAAATATGTACCTATGGGATTTTCAAATTTTAAGATTGAAGGACGTACATTTGACATTTTCAATCTCCTTGAACACTATCTCTACTACATGGTAAAACCGGAATGCATAAACACAGCCCGTCTCTCAATGCTCAGAAACCTCAGAAGAAACGGCGTTGTCATGGTGAACGAATAACCGGGAAGGAAAAACGCATAATGGAAAGCGTACATGAAAGATTTTTAAGATATGTAAAGTACGATACACAGTCTGATGAGAATTCACAGACATTTCCGAGTACAGAAAAACAGAAAAGGCTCGCGGAACTACTCGCCGGAGAGCTTTCGCAGCTCGGTGCGGAGGATGTCTTCTATGACAGTGAAAAGTGCTATGTATATGCCGTTATTCCGGCAAATGACGGCGGCAAAAATCCGAAAACCACAGGATTCATAGCTCATATGGACACATCACCTGACATTACCGGAGCAGGCGTCTGTCCGCGTATCATTGATAATTACGACGGTTCGGATATCACTCTTAATCCTGAAAAAAACATAGTTCTTTCCGTCAGCAGATACCCGGAGATAAAAAACTATACCGGTCAGACTCTGATTGTTACTGACGGAACAACACTTCTTGGCGCTGACGACAAAGCCGGTGTCGCTGAAATAATGACAATGACCGGATATCTTCTTTCCCATCAGGAAATAAAACACGGACGGATAGCGGTTGCCTTCACTCCCGATGAGGAGATCGGAAACGGTGTGGACTGCTTTAACCTTAAGCAGTTCGGTGCCGATTACGCATACACAGTTGACGGCGGAGCCATCGGAGAACTTGAGTATGAAAACTTTAATGCCGCAGGAGCAGATATAAAGGTTTACGGAACAAACGTTCATCCGGGTGAGGCAAAAAACAAGATGAAAAACTCCATGCTTACTGCAATGGAATTCAATGCACTTCTTCCTGAAGAACAAAAGCCTCAGTACACATCCGGCTACGAAGGCTTCATTCATCTCTGTGATATCAGCGGCGACGTTGAGCTTACTCAGATGTCATACATCATCCGTGACCACGATATGGATAAGTTTGAAGCCAAGAAGGCTGCTGTCAGAAATGCAGCTGACTTTATCAATGCAAAGTACGGCGAGGGGACAGTACAGGCTGATATCTCCGATTCATATTTCAATATGCGTGACAAAATAATTCCTGAATTCAGCTTTCTCATTGACAATGCAGTAAATGCAATGAAGGAAACCGGGATTGAACCGAAAATAATACCTATAAGAGGAGGCACCGACGGTGCGCGTCTTTCCTTTATGGGGCTCCCGTGTCCGAATATCTGCACAGGCGGACACAACTTCCATGGCCGGTACGAGTATATATGCGTCGAGTCCATGGAAAGGATAACCGAGATGCTTGTAAAACTCGCATGTAAGTAACAGTATACAAAAAGAACAGATGCACTAAATACGGCAGTACATCTGTTCTTTTTTGTTCAAACTACTTGAATATTCTTGTATAATATGCTAAAATAACTGTAGTATCGTAAAAAATAAAAATAAATCATATGATACAGAAAGGAGAAAGGAACTAATGGATAAAGAGTTAATTTTATGGGCAGTGGTTTTTGTTGTCGCAGTTTTACTTGAAGTGGCATCGATGCAGCTTGTAACAATCTGGTTTGCTGTCGGGGCACTTGCGGCGTTTGCAGCATCATTTTTCCAGCCGTTCGGAGTTCAGCTTGCAGTATTTGTAGCAGTAACCGGAATTTCACTTGCAGCTACACGTCCGCTTGTAAAGAAGCTTCATAAACCTGCGGTTCCGACAAATCACGAGCTTGACCTCGGACAGAATGCAGTAGTAATTGAAACTATTGATGCAGCTGCCGGTACAGGCAGAGTAAGAGTCAGAGGTGTTGACTGGAGGGCTGTAACTGAAGACGGCAGCACAGTCAGTGAAGGCAGTCATGTAACGGTTACCAGAGTTTCAGGTGCATGCCTGACGGTACGTAAGACGGAAGCATGATATGGGAAAAACATTAAAAAATCTTCAGAGAAAAGGAAAAGGTAAAAATTTATGACAGGCTATATTATAACAGGTATTTGT
Organism: Oscillospiraceae bacterium; assembly: GCA_045642145.1. Classification (GTDB taxonomy): domain Bacteria; phylum Bacillota; class Clostridia; order Oscillospirales; family Ruminococcaceae; genus HUN007. Next base: position 34,223 of record JAZUIH010000116.1, read on the forward strand.
ATTTTCTTGTTTATTATCATTATTTCATGTATCAAGATTGTTCCTCAGGCGCAGGAGTACGTAATCGAAAGACTTGGTGCATATTATGCCTCATGGGACACAGGACTTCATTTCCTTGTTCCGTTCATTGACAAGGTTGCAAAGAAGATATCAATCAAGGAACAGGTTGTTGACTTCAAGCCGCAGCCGGTTATCACAAAGGATAACGTTACAATGCAGATTGACACGGTAGTATTTTTCCAGGTAACAGATGCAAAGCAGTATGCATACGGTGTGGAAAAGCCTATGGCTGCTATCGAAAATCTTACAGCAACAACTCTCAGAAATATCATCGGTGAGCTTGAGCTTGACGCTACTCTCACTTCAAGAGATTTTATCAACACAAAAATTACAGCAAAGCTTGATGAAGCAACTGACAGATGGGGCATCAAGGTTAACCGTGTTGAGCTCAAGAACATTCTTCCTCCGAGAGAGATTCAGGATGCCATGGAAAAGCAGATGAAGGCTGAACGTGAAAGAAGAGAAAAGATTCTTCAGGCTGAAGGTGAAAAGAAGTCTGCTGTCCTCGTTGCAGAAGGTGAGAAGGAATCACAGATTCTTAAGGCTGAAGCAGAAAAGCAGGCGCAGATTCTTAAGGCAGAGGCTGAAAAGGAAGCTATGGTACTCAGAGCTGATGCGGCAAGAGAGCAGAAGATTCTTGAGGCTACAGGTGAAGCAAGAGCTATCGAGCTTGTTCAGCAGGCACTTGCAGACAGTATCGTAAAACTCAACAATGCTTCTCCAAGCGAAGGAGTTATCACTCTCAAGTCACTTGAAGCATTTGCAAAGGCAGCTGACGGAAAGGCCACAAAGATTATTATCCCAAGCGAGATTCAGGGAATTGCCGGTCTTGCATCCGGAATCAAGTCAGTTATTGATGACGAAAAGAAAAACTGAAAGAATTAACTAAGATAAAAAATAAACCGCCCGGAAATCTGAAATGATTTCCGGGCGGTTTATTTTTATCACTATCCGATTATATTCAGAATCTCATCGCATACTTCCGAAGCAGCAGCAAGCTTGTACATAAGCCTTGACGGCTGGGGAGGCAGCTCTCTGAGAAATGACATGCATTTTCCCTTATACCACACCGAGAAGTAAACCCTGCCCGGTACTGAGTTTTCAGGATTAACAGGATCAGTATTGCCCATCGTTCCGGTAATACCGATACCTATGTCTGCATTGTATTTTTCTGCGCAGGCGGCGGCCATGGCATCTGCAGTTTCAGAAGAATAAACCGTATACCTGCTGATAATTTCAGCAGGAACTCCCTGCATGATTTTGGCTTCGTTGCTGTATGTGACAAAAGCTCCTTTCAGAACAGCGGATGCGCCCTCAGTGTCAGTGATAAGCGATGCTATCTGACCTGAGGTTGCGCTTTCCATTGCTGTTACAGTGAGCTTTTTATTTATGAGAATCTTTGTAAGCTGAACGTATTTTTCGCGGACAGCTTTTTCTGAGTATTCCATGTGTTCGCTGATTATTTATCAGAATGCTGTGATTACCTTTGAAAGGAACTGTCTGATTGTTGCAAGGTCAGTAAGTGAAACCTCGCCGTCCTTTGTAACGTCAGCGTTCTTCTTTGACTGACCGGTAAGAGCCTTCTTGTCAACAAGCTTGATTGAAAGTGTTGAAAGGTCTGTAAGGTCAACAGTACCATCGCAGTTTACATCACCGAGAAGGAGTGTGTTTTCGTTTGTGCCGCCTGAAGAACCGTTATCTGTTGTTACCTGTGTAACTTCAGGAGTCTTTGTAGGTACTGCTTCAGTTGTAACAACCGGTGAAGAAGGAGCATCAGGAGCCTTTGTTGTTACAGTAGTAACTACAGGAGAAGTTTCAGCAGGTGGCTGCTTTGTAGGCTTTACAACAGGATCCTTTGAAGGTGTTGAGCCGTCTGGTTCAACGCCCCATACAAGCTGACCGTCAACATACATAGTGATATGATCGTTGATTGAGTCAGGGCTCTTGAGGTCCTTCGTCTTTTCCACGCCTTCATATGACCAGTCGTTTGCAGTATCCCAGCATCCCTTTGTAGGCTTGCCGTCAACAGCATCAGGAATTGATACTCTGAACTGAACTTCGTCTCTGTGTTCGCTCTGGCCTGTAGGCTGAATAGCCCGGCCGTCCTCGAACTTAAGTTCAGCATAGTATGTCATGCCTGTAGGATCTCCTTCGTACTTGTAAGGACCTGAAACTGTTGCATATCCCTGTTCGCCTTCCTTGTACTGCTGAGACTTGCCTTCAACCTTTATGTCATCAGCTGAAAGACCGCCTGCTATAACTTCTGAAATATCGAAGAAGTAACGAACTGAGATATCCTTTGCAACTCTTGCCGGCCATGCTGTATGGTTCATAGTCCATGACTTGAGTTCTGTGTAGCTGTCGCCTGCACCGTTAAGTACAGCGCCTACTTCCCATTCTGCCCACTTTGGTGTTTCTGCCTCAGGGAAGTTTGCGAGCTTTTCTCCGCCGAAGTCTGCAACCATTGCGCAGAGTGCAGCAGTCCAGCCTGCATTGTAGTCGATAGCAACTTCTGAGTATTCGTACTGTGCAACGCTGTTTACGTATTTGCCTGACTTGTCAGGACCGCCTACGAGAGCACCGTAAAGAGTATGTGCATACTCTGTCTGCCAGCCTTCTGTGCTTGATTCTGCACCAAGGTCATTCCAGTGGTCATCGTGGATACCTGAAGATGTTCTGTGATGGAAAGCAGTAGGCTGCTTGTCGCCCATACCGAGAACATAGCTCATCTTGAGGCCGTTGTCACCGAGCATGTAGTCCATCTGACCCTTAGCCCAGTTATTGTACTTGTCTGCAAGAGCAGTGTTGTCCTTGAAAACAGTGTCACTTGCAAGCTTTGCAAGCCATGCTGTGTTAGCTGAGTGACGGCATGCGCCCCAGTTCATAAGCCATGCAAGTCCGTCCGGTGTGTAGTCAACTTTCTTTCCACCGTATCCGTCAATCCAGTAGTCAAGGTGATGGGAAACATGCTCAATCCATTCCTTGTCACCTGTGTTTATAGCATAAAGGAGAGCCGCAGCCTGTGAAGTATCGTCCCAGCAGAGACCCCATGTGTACTTCTTTGCAGTTGACTGGCTTTCAGTAGGGAAGAGCGGGATATAATCCTTTTCACACTTATCAAGATATGACTTATCGCCTGTAGCCATGTAGAGCCAGTTTGCAGCGTACATACAGTCATCAACCCATGAGCTTGGATTGTACATGCTGCCCATAGCGCCGTTTTCATTGTCTCTGATCTTATCAGCAGTATCGAAGTATTTCTTTGCCTGCTTGAGGTAAGCTTCAGCCTTGTCAGGCTGTGAATCCCTGAAAATCATATAGCCCTGTGCAAGAGCTGCAGCACAGAGAGCGATTGTGCATGAGTCAGCAATTTCATCGTAAGGACGGTTCCAGTCACCGCCGTTGAGGTGATGCTTTCTGAGGTAAACTTCGGCACTGCACCAGATGTTGTGGTCAGTTGATCCGCCTTCAAAGTCACCGATAGTACCGATAACCTTGCCGTCCCTGTCGCACTTCATAACATAGTCAAGACCCCACTGTACGTTGTTTCTGTACACTTCTCCGAGGCCGGCCTTGTCCACGGCATCCTTGTATTCGAGATAGCCCCATGCCATGATAGATGCGGAGTATGCGTTTGTAAGTGTAAACTTGAAGTGGTCTCCGGCGTCAAACCATCCGCCAGGGATGATATCAGTTTCCTTGCCGCTTTCGTCAACCATTGAGTCAGCGCGCCACTGAACGCTGTTCCACTCAGGAAGAACACCAGCCTGCTGTACCTCATAGAAGAACATTGACTTCTGAAGAGCTTCAGTATAGTTGTAACCGCCTGCAGCACTTGCTTCGTTAAGTACCTTTGTATTGCTGAACGCAGATGCGCCTGTAGCAGCAAGTGTAAGTGCAGTCACAGATGAAATAATTCTTTTTGTTAATGAATTCACTTTCGATTAACTCCTTTCAAAATAAAAAATGCAATCCTCTGACCGTATAAAATAACCGGTCCCTGTATACTATTATATCAAGTTTAACATACAAATTCAACAGAAAATGGGGAATAATTTTAAATTTAATGCCCTGAAAATAATACAGTAATTATCTTCAGGGCATTATTTGACAGGTGTTGATTGTATATAATGACGATTATTGTATAAACAGATTATTCTGCTGCATCAAATATATCATGCATGATATCAGAGTCGTCATCATCATCGCTGTCGAGTTCATTTATACGGTGATAAATGCTCTCCATCTGCATATCAGTGTTATGGATTGTTTCGGCAAGTGTCCTGAGCTCGGAAGAAAGTGATTCAGGAACATCGCTTTTTGTTTTATAGTGGAGCTGATGCTCAAGACTTGCCCAGAAGTCCATGGCAATTGTACGTATCTGAATTTCAACCGGAACAGTTTTCTTGCCTGTGGAAAGATAAACAGGAACGGTTACGATGAGATGCAGACTTCTGTATCCGCTTGGCTTCGGATTCTTTATATAGTCCTTCTGCTTGAGAATCTGTATATCATCGTGCATGGAAAGATAGCTGGCAATCTGGTATATATCTTCTATATAGTGGCAGATAACGCGGACGCCTGCAATATCATGCAGATTTGATATAATTGATTCAGCAGTAATAGGTATGTTCTTTTTCATAAGTTTGCCGGCAATGCTTTCAGGAGACTTAAGCCGGCTTGAAATGTTGTGGATAGGGTTACGTGAAAAGTTGGACTGAAATTCACTGTCTATAATTTCAAGCTTGGTTTCAATTTCATGTATGGCTGATTCATACAGATGATTAATCTGAATGAAACCGTAAAACTGTTCAATAAATTTATTTATATCGATATTGAACGGATTGTTCTTATTAAGAACAGAAATATCAAATTCCATGCTGTACTCCTTTTCGTTTCTTCTGATCTGTTTTCTCCTTAATCAACTGACAGTATGCGCACTTTCTGAAAAATCAGCGGCTTTACTGTGAGTGTGAAAATTATTATACCATAGACAAATAACTAAATCAATGAAAAATAAGGGAAATATTAAGGAAATAATGATGATTGAAACCAACAAGTCAGAGCGATTCTGTAAAAAAACTATGCAATACTGACAAACTGAAAAAAATAAAGGAAAAAGTGTTGACACAGCAGAATATGCGTGATATAATAATAAAGCTGTCAGACGAGAGAACAACACGAACGACAGAAAACAGTATCCTGAAAATTGAACAATGCACTATATAAACCCTTGAAGATTCTGAGAGTAATTTCAGAGTTATTTAAGAAGTCAAGCAGAAGACAAAAAA
>JAZUIH010000117.1:0-18224 GCA_045642145.1 Oscillospiraceae bacterium
ATAAATCCCTTAATGAAATGAGTGTTTGAATTCATTTGATTAAGGAATTTTCAGGGTATGGCTCAGTGATTAAGTCAGATTCTATCCAGTAATTCAGATGGTTTTAAAGCTATTACTTTGCTGTTTTATCCTTTCTGCCCGAATTAGCTTGTCATCATAATCATTCTTTAAAACTCCTGTGAGTAAATCCGTAAGAAATGAGATGCTGGAATCGTATGAAATCAATCTTGCGACTTTCTTTCCGTTTTTCATAATTATTATTTCATCACCTGACTGAACAGCCTGAATATAGTGACCAAAGTTATTTTGTACATCTGTTGCTGTTGCTGTAATCATAAATTACACCTCCGATATTTTAGCTATTATTATCATATCATGTTTTAGCTAAAATATCAATGGATTACAGAAAAATCACTTTTATAAAAATTGAATTAACAGAAATGACAGCCGTACTGATGGAAAATTAGTACGGCTGTTTTGATACAGTAACATTTCACTATTTTTTGTTAAAAAATGCAGTGTGATTTGTTGCTACTGCACAAAAAAAGTGCATAAATTTGTGTTACATATGTATAGAATTTTTGCACAAAAAATGGTATCATATAAGTGGAGTATAAGATTACTCTGTGCGATAGTACTGAAGAAAAGAGTTCATAGATTGGGGATTGGTGACTGAAATGTAGTTTTTTATCTTCTCAATGCAGTATACAATAACAGTAATTTATGATGTAATGTTTTTTGTTGTATGGAGGGATTAGTTATGAAAAAAATTATTTCCATATTATTATCACTTGCGCTTACAGGAACAATGACAGCAGTGCACACAGGGGCGGTGACACAGTATTCATCAGATAATATTCCTGTACTTTCATTTGGAGAGGGCCTTTTGATTTATGATAAAACGTACCTGTTGATTGGAAATCTGAGAAATGATGAACTTCCGACACCAAATCTGGTACGTATTTTCGATGAGATGCCTGATGATAGTGTGCTGTGTGATTTGCCGGCATTTCAATTATGCTGGATTAAGAATATGGAGCAGCTTATACAGATTAAGCCTCAGTACGATGGTATTGAGAAAACTATTATAACAGAAGGTTATAAACCAAATATTGTTGGAGAGATATTACTTTCTGAGAAATCTGTTGACAAGCTAACTTTGATTGATTACAGTACCGATGAAGAAAGAGATTTTGAAAGTGTTTACCTGCTGCATGATACTCTGGATTATACAGTTTGTGCGACTTTTAAACGAAATAGTGAAACTAATGTAACGATCGGACTATCGCTTCGTAACCCAAGTGATAAGATAGTTGATAATTATTTGAAACCAGGTATCCGACTCGATGTTCCCGGTGACATTAATGCCGATGGAATAATCGATCTTTCAGACCTCTCAGAACTGTCACTTGCACTCATAGGAGATGTAAAACTGACAGAAACGCAGAAGAGCGCAGCGGATGTGGACGGAGACGGAAAAGTAACACTTGCAGATCTTGCAAAGTTCAGACAGTATCTGTCAAAGCAGATAGAATCGCTTGCATAAAAATTGAATTGAATTAACAGAAATGACATCAGTACGGCTGTTTTGTAGCTAATGTGCGGATTTTTGCATTATTTTGAGATTAGTTGCTTTCAAATTGAGAATAATTAAATGCGTATGATTCGGGTTAATAAGTTTTGAAAATTAGTACCAAAGAACCGTCTGCACTAAAAACAGAACAAATATTTGTTGAGAATATACATGTCGTAAATAAATATTAGTGATTAATATGTGTTGACTATTAATCGTAGATGTTATATAATAACCAAAAAGATGATACCGGTTAGTAATACCGGTACAATTCAGTATGGATTGGCGTGAATGGAGGAATGAACATGAAAAAGAAAATACTTGCAGCAGGATTAAGTATTGCGGCACTTATAAACTGTGCAGCTGCAGTAAGTTATGCAGCGCCGGTTGAGCCGCTTGGGGAAGAGTGGATATCATATAATATGCAGGGGAAGGAAAATGCATATTATCTCGGAGATGACGGAGTATATTACTCATCACCGGAAAAGAACGATTTTTCAAGGACAGAGGAGGAGATACCGGACGGAAAGTACTGGGTAACTAATTTTCTTCAGGCTCTGAGTGCAACATATCCGGAAGGAAAGTTTGCAGTACAGATACAGGGACACTGGTCAGCGGAAGAAAGTGAAAAGTACGAGAAGGAAGCAGAACGTCTCGGAGCTCTTGGAATAGAATCAGATGTAATAAAAACAAACAGCAGGCCGATGCTTTATGCGGTATTAACAGCGGACCAGATAGAAAACTTTCCGATGACAGAGGATGACGGATACAAAATGGGTCTTGCTAAAAAGCAGGAAACAGCAGTAGATATACCGAAGGCAGAAAACGGCGCAGAAGAAACCATGACAAAAGAAGAAAGAATTGCTTATTATGAAGAAAAGTATCCGGTTCTCAGTGAGTATGTTATTAGTAATTATAAGGGTATTGCACAGGTAGAATATACCAGGGAAATCGCGGATATGTGCGTTCATGTCTTCAACAGGGGTGACAGATACGAAGAGGCAGGACGAGAAATCGTGGAATATATGAAGGAAAATGGTATTGATCCTGAAATAATTCCTGTTATTGTTAATACTGGTGACTGTGCTGTCCCTGTATTGCCAGGAGATCTTAACTCAGACAGGGTTGCAGACCTTGCAGACCTCTCAGAACTGTCACTTGCACTCATAGGAGATGTAAAACTGACAGAAACGCAGGAAATAGCAGCGGATGTGGACGGAGACGGAAAAGTAACACTTGCAGATCTTGCAAAGTTCAGACAGTATCTGTCAAAGCAGATAGAATCGCTTGCATAAAAAGATTGAATTAACAGAAATGACAGCCGTACTGATTAAAAATCAGTGCGGCTGTTTGAACATTATAAAATAATAGGTAACTGTTCAATCATAGTTGTATTCAAAAACTTCACGAAAAAAAAGATTTATCCCGTTTTCTTAAAATGATAAGTAATTACGGGTGTATATTTTTTGTTTGCAAAGTGTTGACCGTATTGAGTTGACAGAGTATTTAATTCTGATATAATAAAGAGTAAAAGAAGATTATTTTTTCTTCGCATAAAAACCATACACTTAAACAAAGGCGTTTGGATAATCCACCGGATTATTCAGACGCCTTTGTTTTATAGTCAGCGACAAAAAATGCTGCTGACTGTCAGCGGGTTTGCACTGAGCTAACGAAGGCTGCTGTCAGCTTCGTGCAGGGCCGTGTTAATAATACTTTATATATTGAAATTCAGATTTATTCTGATGTTCACTATAACTTAGGAGGAATGGCATATGCATCTTACCGTCAGAGAACAGGAAAGACTTATGACACACTATGCCGGAGAACTGGCAAAGCAGCGGAAGCAGAGAGGGCTGAAGCTTAACTACCCTGAAACAATTGCGTATATCACGTCTGAACTTCTGGAACTTGCCCGTGAAGGGGTAACAGTTACAGAGCTTATGAGCAGAGGAAGGACGCTTCTCACTCATGAGGACGTAATGGACGGCGTACCTGAGATGATTCATGAAATACAGTTTGAAGCGACTTTTCCGGACGGTACCAAGCTTGTTACGGTTCACGAACCGGTTATACCGTCATTCAGGACTGTTCCGGGTGAGGTTATTACCGGTGAGGGTGAAATAATAATAAATTCAGGCAGGGAAGTAACGGAAATTACTGTTACAAATACAGCTGACCGCCCTGTTCAGATCGGCTCGCACTTTCACTTTTTTGAGGCAAACAGGCTTCTTGACTTTGACAGGAGGGCAGCCTTCGGCAGGCGCCTTGACATTCCTGCAGGCACTGCAGTCAGATTTGAACCGGGTGAGAGCAGGAAGGTAAACCTTGTTGATATCGGCGGTAACAGAAAAGGCGGGGGACTTAACAGCCTTACACAGGGTTCATTTGATGATGACGAAGTAAGGGAAAATGCCTTCAGAAAAGCAAAAGAACTTGGATTTAAAGGAGTGTGAACAGAGTGTTCAGTATGACAAGAAAGCAGTATGCCGATATGTACGGACCGACAACCGGAGACAGAGTGAGACTTGGGGATACTTCACTTGTGATTGAAGTTGAAAAGGACTATACGGTATACGGAGATGAAGCAAAGTTCGGCGGCGGAAAGACGCTCAGAGACGGAATGGGACAGTCCTGCTCCGTACCTGACAGCGAATGCCCGGATACAGTAATAACCAGCGCCCTCGTTGTTGACTGCACAGGAATATACAAGGCGGATATCGGTATAAAGGACGGTAAAATCTGCGGCATAGGCAAGGCAGGAAATCCGGATATAATGGACGGCGTAACCCCTTCACTTGTTTTCGGGGCAGGCACTGAGGCAATTGCCGGTGAGGGCCTTATTCTCACAGCCGGAGGAATAGACACCCATATCCACTTTATAAGCCCGACACAGATTGACACGGCTCTCTACTCGGGAGTAACCACAATGATAGGGGGAGGAACCGGACCTGCTGACGGCACAAATGCAACCACCTGCTCGCCGGGACGTTTTAATATCGAAAAGATGCTTGAGGCGGCAGAGAAGTATCCTGTAAACCTTGGATTTCTCGGAAAGGGAAACAGCGCCGGATACGACAGGCTTGCAGAGCAGATAGAAGCCGGAGCGTGCGGTCTCAAGATTCACGAGGACTGGGGCTCAACACCGGCAGTAATAAACCAGGCACTTACCGTGGCTGACCGGTATGATGTACAGGTGTCGATACACACTGACACACTCAATGAGGGCGGCTTTGTTGAGGACACGCTTAATGCGGTGAACGGAAGAGTAATTCACACATACCACACCGAGGGCGCAGGCGGAGGACATGCACCTGATATTATAAAGGCGGCTGCATTTCCTAATATCCTTCCTTCATCCACCAATCCTACAATGCCGTTTACTGTCAACACCATAGACGAGCACCTTGACATGCTTATGGTATGTCATCACCTTGACAGCAGGGTTCCTGAGGATGTGGCCTTTGCTGATTCGAGAATACGCCCGGAGACAATTGCTGCCGAGGACGTGCTTCATGATATGGGTATTTTCAGTATGATGAGCTCGGACTCACAGGCGATGGGCAGAGTAGGCGAAGTCATCACAAGAACATGGCAGACCGCATCGAAAATGAAGGACCAGAGAGGCACACTTCCTGAGGACTGTGAGAGAAACGACAATTTCCGTGTAAAGAGATATGTTTCAAAGTACACGATTAACCCTGCAGTCACACACGGTATCTCAGAGTATGTCGGTTCCGTTGAGGTCGGAAAGCTTGCTGACCTTGTGCTCTGGAAACCGTCGATGTTCGGTGTGAAACCTGAGATGATTATAAAGGGCGGATTTATCTGCGCTTCGAAAATGGGCGATGCAAACGCATCAATTCCAACACCTCAGCCGGTTGTATACACAAAGATGTTCGGTGCTGACGGGCTTGCGGTAAAGCGCTGCTGCGCCACATTTACATCGGAGGCTGCATGCAGCAGCGGCATAGCAGACAGGCTCGGACTCCAGAGGATGATTCTGCCGGTACGGAACTGCCGTACCATAGGCAAAAAGGACATGAGATTCAATGACCGTACCGGAGATATCAGGGTCGATCCTGAATGCTACCAGGTAACGGTTGACGGTGAAAAAATCACATGTGAACATGTATCGGAGCTTCCTCTTGCACAAAAATATTATCTGTTCTGAAAGGAGCCAGTGAAAATGATAGCTGAAAAAATAACCGGGAAATTACATCCCACAGACAAGAAAACAGAATACGTAACAGTTGAGTGGTTTGAACGTGATAAGAAAATTCTGCGAAAAACAACTTCATCAGGTGAGGAGATTGGTATCAGAACAGAGGAAACCCTTAACCAGGACGACATTATTTTCGAGGATGAATCGAGAATAATATACATAGATATAGCACCGTGTGACCTTATAAGCATAAGTATATCATCGCTTAAGGAAATGGGAAGGGTGTGCTTCGAGCTCGGAAACAGACATCTCTCACTGTCGGTAGATGACCATACGGTGAAGTGCCCGTATGACGAGCCGACACTTGAATATCTGAAGAGACTCGGATTTGACGCGGTAAAAACCCATGAAAAATTTGAGGGATACATTGAGTGCAGAGCCCATTCCCACACTGCTTCGCATTCGCACAGCCATTCTGACGGTCATCACCATCATCACCATGAACACTGATTCCGGTTTCGGGATGCTGAGAGTGGTTCAGGCCTTTGACAGCCTGTTCCCGGTAGGTGCATTTACCATGTCAAACGGTATGGAAACATACACTCAGAAAAATATTGTAAAGGACAGAGCCTCGCTTTCGGAGTATCTGACGGCGTATCTGAGTACCCTCAGAACCGGTGACCTCGGCTTTGCGGCAAAATCAGCCCTGGGATATGATACAGCTGAGCTTGATGAGCTGTGTACTGCTTCAAAAATTCCATCCGAGCTCAGGGAGGGAAGCAGGAAAATGTGCGCTGTGTTCATGAAGGCGCAGATGCTGATAGGCGGATGCCGCAGACTTGAGGAGTACTTCAGGCTTATCGGGGAGAAGAAGTGTACAGGACACTACTCAGTTGCCGCAGGACTTCTCATAAGTGATTCGGGAGCGGATATCAGACAGGGACTGCAGATTTTCTGCTACAGTCTGCTCTCGGCGCAGGTAAACCATGCCGTGAAGCTTGTGCCCCTCAGACAGAATGACGGCCAGTCAGCGCTTGCCGGGATTCTGCCGCATATTCCTGATGCGGTTGATTATTCAGTTTCGGCTGATATAAATGAACTCGGAATAAGCGGAGCGGGATTTGACCTCCGTTCCATGCAGCATGAAAAACTGTATTCAAGAATATATATTTCATAGTAAAGGGAGAATGTATATGTCATATGTAAAAATAGGAGTCGGCGGACCTGTGGGTTCCGGAAAAACAGCGCTCATAGAAAGACTTACGCGAAAAATGTCAGAAGAGTACAGTATCTGTGTCGTAACCAATGATATTTATACCAGAGAGGATGCGGAGTTCCTTATAAAAAATTCAAAGCTTCCGCCTGAGAGAATTGTCGGTGTTGAAACCGGCGGCTGTCCGCATACTGCCATACGTGAGGACTGCTCAATGAATCTTGAGGCAGTTGAAGCCATGGCTGAACGTTTCCCGGATGTGGAGATAGTATTTATAGAGAGCGGCGGCGACAACCTTTCCGCTACGTTTTCACCGGACCTTGCCGATGCATCCATTTATGTAATTGACGTAGCGCAGGGGGAAAAGATCCCGAGAAAGGGAGGCCCTGGTGTGACGCGCTCCGATCTTCTTGTCATCAACAAGACTGACCTTGCCCCGCTTGTAGGAGCAAGCCTTGAGGTTATGAAGTCTGATTCTGAACGAATGAGAGACGGAAGACCGTTTCTGTTTACCAACCTGATGTCGCTTGAAGGTGTTGACGAGGTAATCAGCTGGATAAAAAAATACGTTCTGCTTGAGGGACTGACATGAGCAGACTGTATATCCGCGCTGAGAACAGAGACGGCAGAACCGTTATAACTGAAAGCAGCTTTACCTCTCCGCTGAAAACCGCCTCGCCGTTTTACCGCGGTGACTTTACCGAGGTTATGATGATGAGCGCAAGTGCCGGCATGCTTGAGGGTGACGAATACGATATACGTATACATGTGTGCAGCGGAGCGTCGCTGAAGTTTACCGGCCAGTCATTTGACAAGATTTTTAAATGCAGTGAAGGCGGTAAAATAATACGCAGGGTGAAGATTAACGTTGAGGGCGGCGGCAGACTCGTGTATATGCAGCAGCCGGCTATTCCGTTCGGCGGAAGCAGATTTTACGGTGAAATGGACATCAGACTGCGCAGTGACTCCGTGTTTGTGCTTCAGGACATAGTCTCATGCGGCAGAGCGGCCATGGATGAACGTTTTTCCTTCAGCGAATACCGTTCACGCATATCAGTGAAGCTTGACGGCAGGCTTGTTTTCCTCGACAATGTGAAGCTTGTTCCGGATGACTTCCGTCCGGACGGAACAGGATTCTATGAAGGATTTACGCATTCCGGAATGATGTACGTCTACGGAACGGAAGTGGCTGATATTCCTGTGGAAACCGGTGCGGCAGCTACCAGTGCAGCCGCCGGAAAATGCATCAGGATGCTTTCGGACAGCGCGCAGAGCATTACTGATGTTTTGGAAAATGCAGTTGACTGTATGAAAATTTAACTTTTAGCAGGCCTGGATTACACGTTCAGGCCTGTTTTTTTATCTCATTTTTCGTTAAATGCCATAAAGTTTTCACAGACCCTTCAGATTGCAAAGTAAAATAGTTGACTATTCTGGACCTGCGAAGTTAAGATTTTTAAATTATAAAAGTAAAAAACTTTACAATGCCGGTTCGTAAAATTAAAAAAACAAAGAATAATCATGAAAAAAATTTGCCGGAATTCTGTTGTGCAAATTGCTGTATCAGCACGGCTGCCGCTTGTGCAAAATGCTTGACAATTTTCCGGCCTGTGGTATAATAGCTTCAGAAACAAAAACAGAATACCCGCTGCAAAGGCGCAGCTGATATGATGTTTTTGTTTCTTTTTTTGAATATATTTTAACAAAGGCGTTTAACTGTATCATCTGTTTTCAGGACGGAGAGAGTTAAGCGCCGTATTTTTTTGAACGCCTTAATGGGTGTCCGGAAAAGAGAAAGAGAGTGTATTAATTATGAAAATCAAAGAAAAACTCAGAGCACTGGCAGCAGTAGTAATCGCAGGATCAATGATTACAGGCCTTGCATCATGCGGACCGGAACAGGGAAGTTCAGTTTCCGAAACAGGTTCATCAGGTTCACCGGTACAGGAAGTGAGCGGAGATACAGTTTCAGTTGGTATCCTTCATTCACAGAGCGGTACAATGGCAATGGCTGAAGCTCCTATGATTCAGGCTGTTGAGATGGCTATTGATGAAATAAATGCAGACGGCGGTGTACTCGGAAAGAAAATCAGCTATGTACTTGAAGACGGTGCTTCCGATGCTGCTATATTTGCAGAAAAGGCTTCCAAGCTTCTTACAAGTGACAAGGTTGCAACAATTTTCGGATGCTGGACATCAGCTTCAAGAAAGGCTGTTCTTCCTGTAGTTGAAGAAAACAAGGGCCTTCTCTGGTACCCTGTACAGTACGAGGGACTTGAATCATCACACAACATCATGTACACAGCTCCGTGTCCTAACCAGCAGGCTGTTCCGGCTATAGACTATCTCATGGAAAACTGCAAGGGCGATGACGGAGTTCTCAAGGTATTCCTTTTCGGTTCAGACTATGTTTACCCGCGTACAACAAACACAATTATCAAGGGCATGCAGAAGGACTACGGATTTGAGATTGTAGGTGAGGAATATATCCCTCTCGGATACACAGACTGCTCAACAGTAATCACAAAGATTCAGCAGACAAAGCCTGACGTTATCATCAACACTATCAACGGTGACTCAAACGTTTCATTCTTCAAGCAGTACAGGGATGCAGGCATCACTCCTGAACAGATTCAGGTAATGAGCTTCTCAGCATATGAAGAGGATATCAGAGGTATGGGTGCTGAGTATTCAGAAGGAACACTCTTCGCATGGAACTACTTCCAGTCAGTTGACACTGATGCTTCAAAGGCATTTACAGACAAGTTCAAATCTCAGTTCGGTTCTGACAAGGTAACAGGTGACCCTGTTGTAAATGCATATGAAGGCGTTTACCTCTGGAAGGCAGCAGTTGAAAAGGCAGGAACATTTGATGTTGATCCGGTTATCACAGCATGTGAAAGCGGTTCAATTGAAGCAGATACTCCGGAAGGTAAGGTTACAATTGCATCAGGCACAACACACCACTGCCTGCAGAAGGTTCTTGTTGGTTCATGCAACGCATCCGGTCAGATGGATATTCTCTGGGAAACAGCAGACAGAGTTGAGCCGGACCCGTGGCTTACACAGTACAGCTGGGCTGCTGAAGCAGGACTCACAGGAAACAACTGATAATCGTTTTGTGCGGGTGTTCGGACACCCGTCACCCGCACTCTTCTTTTACAGCTAAAAGGAAAGGAAGAATGGTAGTATGGATATATTCTTTATGCAGCTTTTCAACGGGCTGAGCGTAAGTTCCATTTATCTTCTTGCAGCGCTTGGACTTGCGATTACATTCGGCCTTATGGGCGTTATAAATATGGCTCATGGAGAATTTATCATGATAGGAGCATATACAACGTACGTTGTTGAGGGCATCTGGAAATCAGCGATGCCGGAAAGTGCTTCAGGTGGTTTTTTCATAGCATCAATTTTTATTTCGTTTATAACAGCAGCCGCTGTAGGCGTGCTTCTTGAACGACTGGTTATACGTCATCTGTACGGAAGACCTCTTGACAGTCTTCTCGTTACATGGGGTATAAGCCTTATACTCCAGCAGGCAGCACGTTCTGTTTTCGGTGCTGCAAACGTAAGCGTTTCATGTCCTGAATTTCTCAATTCGAACATACAGGTTTACGGATCATTTTCAATGTCAGTAAAGAGACTTTTTATTCTCGGACTTTCAGTTGTCTGTGTTGCACTTCTTGCATTTCTCATGTTTAAGACAAGACCGGGCAGAAACGTCAGAGCAGCAATGCAGAACAGACCGATGGCATCAAGCCTTGGTGTAAACACATCCATGTGCGATATGATGACATTCGGCATAGGTTCAGGCTTCGCAGGTGTTGCAGGTGCGGCAATCACACTTCTCGGACCTGTAGGCCCGACAGTAGGTCAGTCATATATCGTTGATACGTTTATGACAGTAGTTGTCGGCGGCGTCGGAAGAATTATCGGATGCATTACCGGTGCGGCAATTATCGGCGTAGGCGGTCCTACATTCGAGTTCTTCACATCAGCATCACTCGGCAAGGTAATCATCTTCATAGTAGTTATCGTTATTCTTCAGTTCAGACCGAAGGGTATCTTTACAATACACAGCCGTTCACTTGACGATTAATGAACTGCTGCAGATTTCAGAACAGGAGGTGCTGCCGTAATGGCATCATCAGATTCAGGAAAAATGAGCCGTTTGAGTTTCAGGGAAAAACTTACGGCAACTAATATACTGGCTGTTGTAATATTTGTGTTTCTGGCAGTTGTACCGCTTTTTATGTCACCGTTCAGAGTTAATATGTTCGGTAAGTACATGTGCTTCGCACTGGTTGCACTCGGCCTTGATATGATCTGGGGTTATACAGGAATTCTTTCACTCGGACACGGTGTTTATTTTGGTATAGGTGCTTACTGCATGGCGATGCACCTGAAGCTTGAGGCCAGCGGTTCGGCTCTTCCGGACTTTATGACATGGAGCGGAATCACAGAGCTCCCGGGCTTCTGGAAACCGTTTGTAAGCGGTACAGTCACAGTTGCACTGGTTATCATAGTTCCGGTTCTTCTTGCTGCGATCATAGGCTCCCTTACATTTCTTAACAGAATAAAGGGTGTTTACTTCAGTATTCTTTCACAGGCTCTTGCATATGCCCTTGCGACATTTCTTATCGGCCGTCAGGAATACTTCGGCGGATCAAACGGACTTACAGGATTCTCAAAGATTTTCGGTGCAAGTCTTTCATCACAGACTACAAAGTATATTCTGTTTTATGTAACACTTGCAGCGCTTATAGTATGCTTTATAATCTGCAAATTCCTCGTCGGAAGAAGATTCGGACGTGTCTGCCTTGCAGTAAGGGATGCGGAAAACAGAGCAAGATTTACAGGCTATTCACCGGCTGCGTACAAGGTATTTGTTTACTGTCTGTCAGCAGCTCTTGCAGGAATTGCAGGTGCACTTTATGTTCCTCAGGTAGGTATTATTTCACCTACTGATATCGGTATCACTCCTTCAACGGAGATGGTTATCTGGACGGCTATAGGCGGAAAGGCTACACTTATCGGTCCTGTACTCGGTGCGCTTCTTGTAAATCTTTTCAAGAGCCTTATCTCGGAAAACTTCCCTTCAGTATGGCAGTTTTTCCTCGGACTTCTCTGCGTTACAGTTATTCTTCTCCTTCCGGGCGGACTTGTTTCACTTAAGGACATTCCTGCAAGAATCAGAGCCGCAAAGGAAAAGAAGGAAGCCAATGCAAGAGAGATGGCAAAGGCTCAGTCCGAAGAAAAGGCAGCAGAATAAATTTTCTGAAATAAATGAAAGGATGTGTCTTGGTTGGCAGTTGAAAAAAAGGTTGTTCTTGATATAAATGACGCAAGTATTACTTTCGGAAATTTCAGGGCAGTAAAAAATGTTACAACGCATATATATGAAAACGAAATCAGGTTTCTCATAGGGCCTAACGGTGCCGGAAAGACAACTCTTCTTGATGCGATATGCGGAAAGAACAAGCTTTCCGGAGGAAATATAGTGTATCACTTTAACGGTCAGGAGTACGATCTTCCGAAGATAAAGGAAAACAAAATTGTAAACCTCGGAGTCGGAAGAAAGTTTCAGGCGCCGAGTGTGTTCACAGGTCTGACGGTGTTTCAGAACATGGAGCTTGCTGTGGTAAGCAGCCGCGGAATACTCTCTTCAGTAAGAAGCAGACTTACAGCGGAAGAAACTGAAAGAATAAAGGACCAGCTTGAGTTCGTAGGTCTCTACCAGTTCAGGAACGATTATCCTTCCATTCTTTCACACGGTCAGAAGCAGTGGCTTGAGATAGCGATGCTGTGTGTATCAAAGCCTAAGCTTATGCTTCTTGATGAACCTGTTGCAGGTATGGGCCGAAGGGAAACCGAGAGAACTGCAGAGCTTCTGAGAATCATTCAGAAGGACTGTACTGTAATAGTAGTTGAGCACGATATGCAGTTCGTCCGGGAAGTTGCCACAAAAGTAACTGTTCTTCATGACGGTGAGATACTCTGTGAAGGATCCATGGATGAGGTTCAGAACAATCAGCAGGTCATTGATGTATATCTTGGCCGCGGCGGCGAATAAATTAAGAGAGGAGTATTCAGAATGCTTGAACTTGAGCACGTAACGGCAGCCTATAACGGAAGTCAGGTTCTGTTCGGCGTCAATATTGAAGCAAAGGTCGGGGATGTAACATGTCTCGTGGGAAGAAACGGTGTAGGAAAGTCAACCACACTCAAATCAATAATGGGACTTGTGTCAACGCCTTCAGGTGATATTAAGCTTGACGGAAAAAGCGTTTTTAAGCTTCCTCCTTACGCCAGGGCAAAGGCCGGTATAGGATATGTTCCTCAGGGAAGAGAGATTTTTCCTCAGCTTTCAGTAAAGGAAAACATACTTCTCGGTATGGAAGCAAACAGAAAAATAAAAACTGTTCCTGACTATATATTTGAGACTTTTCCGATTCTGAAGGAGTTTCTCGACAGAAGAGGCGGAGACCTTTCAGGCGGTCAGCAGCAGCAGCTTGCAATTGCAAGAGCAGTTGTTTCAAGACCGAAGGTTCTTATTCTTGATGAGCCTACCGAAGGTATCCAGCCGTCGGTAATCCAGGAGATAGGAAGGGTTATCACAAAACTCAAAAGCGATATGGCCATACTTATGGTTGAGCAGTATCTTGAATTTGTTCTTGAAGTATCTGACAGGTGCTACGTAATGGAAAAGGGACGCATATCAATGAGCGGCCCGACAGAAACACTTGACAAGAGAAAGCTTCAGGTACTGCTTTCAATGTAATACTGAAAAGGAGACTGTTGTTATGAAGATGATAAGAGCAATTGTCAGACCTGAAAAGTCAAGAGATGTAATTGACGCTCTGTCTGACAGGGGATTCAACTCAGTTACTGAGATAGATGTATACGGACGCGGAAAGCAGAAGGGCATTACCATCGGCTCAATCAAGTATGATGAGCTTCCGAAAATAATGCTTCTCATAATTGTTGAAGACGAGGATGAAAAAACAGTTGTCGATACAATTCTTGAAAATGCTAAAACCGGTGAAGGTACAATGGGTGACGGACGAATTTTCGTTATACCTGTTGAGAGCGCATATACAATCAGTACAAGAGAAGAAGGTATCTGATCGGAGGAACCGGATAATGAAAGAAATAATAGCACTTATCAGGCCGGAAAAAGCCGAGGATACAAAAAAGGCACTTGAAGCAATCGGACTTGGTGCATTTACAGGACGCCGTGTCATGGGTAAGGGAAAGATGCCGATTGACGTAAAGGACGGCGAGGGTCAGGTAATTATGAAGTCGTATCTCCTCCCGAAGAGACTGCTTGTTATCGAAGCAGCTGATGAGGATGTCGAGAGAATAATTACTATAATCACACTTGTAAACAGCACAGGTGAAAAGGGCGACGGAAGAATTTTCGTTGTTCCGGTTGAGAGTTCATACAGCATTCACTCAGGTGAAAAGGTTGTCTGAACACAGTAAGGCATTAAAGACTCAGGTCTTTATTGTGTGAACGTAAATATTTTTTGCGTTCACCATACAGAGCAGACACACTATGCGCCTGCACAAAAAAATTATTTTATCAGGAGGTATTACCATGGGAAGTATTGGTAGTATGAGCAAACCAGAGAATGGATTTTTAGTAGCAGCAATTCAGTTTCCTGCACCGGTCGTTAATTCAAGAGCGGATATCGACAAGCAGATTGAAAGCATCGTAAAGACACTTCATGCAACAAAGGCAGGATATCCGGGCGTTGAACTTATCGTATTCCCGGAATACAGCACACAGGGTCTTAACACTTCAAAGTGGCTTACAGAAGAATTCCTCTGTGATGTTCCTGGCAAGGAAACAGAGATTTTCGGTAAGGCATGTAAGGAAGCAGGCGTTTACGGCGTATTCTCAATCATGGAGAGAAATCCTGACCCTGACAAGAACCCTTACAACACAGCAATCATCATCAATCCGGAAGGCGAAATCTGTCTTAAGTACCGTAAGCTCTTCCCTTGGAACCCTATTGAACCATGGTATCCGGGCGACCTCGGAATGCCTGTATGCGACGGTCCGGGAGGATCAAAGCTTGCAGTATGTATCTGCCACGACGGTATGATTCCTGAACTCGCAAGAGAAGCTGCATACAAGGGATGTAACGTATATATCAGAATCTCAGGCTACAGCACACAGGTAAACGAGCAGTGGATTCTTACAAACAGATCAAACGCATGGCAGAACCTTATGTACACAGTAGCTGTAAACCTTGCAGGCTATGACGGTGTATTCTACTACTTCGGTGAAGGCCAGATCACAAACTTTGACGGTACAGTTCTTGTACAGGGCCAGAGAAATCCATGGGAAATCGTTACAGCTGAAATTTATCCTGGTCTTGCAGACGGTGCAAGAAGAACATGGGGCCTTGAAAACAATATCTATAACCTCGGACACAGAGGCTATGTTGCATATCCTGGCGGACAGCCTGATACACAGATGACATACATCAAGGACCTTGCAGAAGGCAAATACCACCTCCCTTGGGAAGATGAAATGACAATCAAGGATGGTACAATTTACGGATATCCTACAACAGGCGGTCGTTTCGGAAAATAATCAGACACGGAAAATAATCAGACAGAAAGAGTGAAGTAAAATGAACAGCAGAGTACTCGCAGCAGTTGACGGCACAGAAATAACAGAGGAATCCCTTAACCGTATAATTGAAAAGTATCCGGTTGAAAAACGCATATACTTTGAAACAGACCAGGGAAAAAAGCAGCTCCTTGAGCAGAAGGTTGCATTCTCCGTGTTCGGCAGATACGCCCGTGAAACCGGTGTGGACAAAACCGAACAGTTCAGAAACAGGCTGAATGATATTATTGACCAGATGCTTACCCAGACAGTTATGACAGAGCTCTTTGACGGAGTGGAAGTCACTGAGGATGAAGCAAGGGATTTTTATGAAAAAAATCCGGAAAAGTTTGTCCTTGAGGAAACTGTATCTGCAAGACATATTCTTGTGGATACCGAGGAGGAAGCGGCCGGTATCAGAAGCAGAATCGAATCCGGAGAAATAAGCTTTGAGGATGCAGCAAAGGAATTTTCAAAGTGTCCTTCAAAGGAGAAGGGCGGTTCACTCGGATTTTTCAAACACGGAATGATGGTTGAGGAATTCGACAAAACTGCATTTTCACAGCCCCTCGGTGCTATGAGTACTCCTGTAAAAACACAGTTCGGATGGCACCTTATCATCACTGACGAAAAAACAGAACCAGGTTGTCTTCAGTTTGATGAGGTGAAGGATAAACTTGAAAAGCAGCTGAAGGAAAAGAAGCAGCAGGAAGTTTATGAAGAAATGTACAGCACTCTGAAGTCAAAATACAATGTTGTAATCAATGATATTTAAGGAAACACTGATTTATCATCAGATCATTTTCCCTTAATAAATAAAGCTATATATTGTCCTGCATCATTTTACTCATTTCGGATACAGGACTGAGCAGATCCTCACTCTGCACCTCCGTTTAAAGCCATTTACGGAGGTGCATTTTTTTGTTCGTTTTCATATGGAGCTTCAGACAGTATGCTGAAAGTTTAATCCGTATTTTCATATACCCTTGATGATACGGAAAAAATAGAGTATAATATACTCTGAAAGAAAATTCAAAGCAATAAAAAGGAGCGGAATATCATGAGCATAAAGGGAAAAATCCATTCACTTGAAAGCTTCGGTGCAGCAGACGGACCGGGCGTGCGGTTTATAGTATTTCTCAAGGGCTGCGACATGCGCTGCAAGTACTGCCACAATCCGGATTCATGGGCATCGCAGGGGGCTGAGGAATGGACTGCTGAAGACCTTATGAAGAAAATACTGAGATACAGGTCATACTGGGGAAAGGACGGCGGAATTACAGTCAGCGGCGGTGAGCCTCTTCTTCAGATTGATTTTCTCACGGAGCTTTTCAGACTGGCAAAGAAGGAAGGCGTTCATACTACTATAGATACATCAGGAAATCCGTTTACACGTGAGGAGCCGTTTTTCTCAAAGTTTCAGGAACTTATGAAGTATACTGACCTTCTTCTTCTTGATATCAAGGAAATCAATCCTGAACGTCACTACGAGCTCACAAAGCAGAAAAATGACAATATCCTTGACCTTGCCGGATATCTTGCTGAAATAAAAAAGCCTGTATGGATAAGACACGTCCTTGTGCCGGAAAACTCAGACTTTGACGAGGACCTTGATGCACTTGGAGAATTTATTTCATCTCTCGGAAATGTCGAAAGAGTTGAAGTTCTTCCTTATCATACACTCGGACTTTTCAAGTGGGAAAACCTCGGCATAAAGTATCAGCTTGAGGGCATCGAGCCACCTGAGGCAGACCGTGTTGAAAATGCAAAGCGCAGACTTCGTGTTTCAGAGTACGGCGGCTGCGGCGAGGATACCTTCGGCAGAAATCAGAATGATGACATGCCTATAAAGTGCTGCTGATTAAGCCCGGGATATCCGGTTAAGTCAGTGATTTTTAAAAAAATTAAAAATACCACTTGAAATTTATTCTGATATGTGATATAATAGTTCAGTACTTCGCACGTTGGTGATTTTGAAGGCTGGTGCCCTGGAGTTTTCCATGGTTGTCTTCAAGCTAAGACCAGCGGAGGGAATAATAAAAAACCAATTTAACAGGAGGAACTACACAATGGCAGTAGTATCAATGAAACAGCTTCTTGAAGCTGGCGTACACTTTGGTCACCAGACAAGAAGATGGAACCCAAAAATGGCACCTTACATCTTCACAGAAAGAAACGGTATCTACATTATCGATCTTCAGAAGACAGTAAAGAAACTCGAAGAAGCTTACATGTTCATCCGTGACATCTCAGCTCAGGGCGAATCAGTACTTTTCGTAGGTACAAAGAAGCAGGCTGGTGATTCAGTTAAGGAAGAAGCTATCCGTGCAGGCGCTCACTACGTAAACGCAAGATGGCTCGGCGGTATGATGACAAACTTCGAGACAATCAAGAACAGAATCAAGAGACTTGAACAGCTCAGAAAGATGGAAGAAGACGGCACATTCTCACTTCTCCCTAAGAAGGAAGTAAGCAAGCTTACACTCGAAATCGAAAAGCTTGAAAAGTTCCTCGGCGGTATCAAGACAATGAAGAAGCTCCCTGGCGCACTCTTCATCGTTGACCCAAGAAAGGAAAAGATCGCTGTTGCTGAAGCTAAGAAGCTCAACATCCCGATCGTTGCTATCGTTGACACAAACTGTGATCCTGA
>JAZUIH010000118.1:0-27807 GCA_045642145.1 Oscillospiraceae bacterium
TGAGAAGATTTCAAAAAGAAAAGATACTTGGATAAACAAAGTGAAAAGCGGGTATCAAAAAAAATACCGACTTTTCGGGTTAGGATTGTATGTGTAAAGTTAAATGAAAATGTCATTAATTGATATAATATATTCGAATAACCCTTAGTGTTATTCTGTTTTTATCTTCTGTTAATATGATATCATAACCTTCCGGCTATGTCAAATAGATAAAATGGAATATAAGATATAGACAAATTAATATACATATAAAAACAGGGGATAATGACAGAAAATTTATGTTCCATTAAATGTATTTTGCACAGAAGGCGTAGCTGAAAATTACTTTAATTACTTATTATACCAGAATCCGCTTCTGCGATTTGTATGTTTTTTCTGTGTCTTCACCGGATAATGCAAATCAAAATTACAGTTAGTCTGAAAAAACCGGCTGAATTTAGTGTGATTACAGTAATGCATAAAAGATTTTACATTCATGATATATCGTTTTTTACTCTGCATGTCCGGTTCAGGGTTCTGTATCCGGATCAGATGAGGAATTATTTTTATATTCGCCGATATTGAAAACATAGTAAACCTATGTTATAATGGTATTATAAACAGTTTCCGGCCCGGGGCAGGAGATTTTTTCATATTTGGCTGCTTTTAATGCAGTACACACGGGAGGTATGACTTTGAAAATTTCAACCAAAGGAAGATATGCACTCAGACTCGTTATTGATCTTGCAATCAACAGGGAAAAGGGGTACGTTACTCTCAAGGAAATTGCAGAAAGACAGGACATTTCAAAAAAATATCTCGAGCAGATAGTACCTATGCTCAACAAGGCGGGACTTCTGAAGACAAACAGGGGTTACCAGGGCGGATACATGCTTGCCAGATCTGCCGACAAATATACTGTGGGTGAAATACTTCGTGTAACAGAGGGAAATCTTGCACCTGTAAGCTGTCTGGAACATGAAATCAATGAATGCGAAAGAGCATGCGAATGCAAGACACTGTTCGTATGGGAAGGACTTCACAGGGTTATAGGCGAATACCTTAACAGCATAACAGTTCAGGACATCATTGACAGAACAGCAAACCCGGATGACTATATAATATAACAACACGGGCAAAAAAATCAGAAACAAAAACAGGAATCACTGCAATTACGTGATTCCTTTTATTTTTTTATTCATAATCTCAGATACAGCTTCCGGCCGGCAGGCCGCAGGTTATATCAGTCCTTATAGTTCATGTCATTTTCAGTAACTGTTTTAAGTGCTTCGTTATATTCGGCTGCATCTGATTTTGCTGCCTCAAGGTCATGTTCGAGGTAGTTTCCGCACTCAGCCTTTGATGATCCCGGTATTTCACCTGTAAAATCTGCTATGAATATAAATGATTTCTTAATAAGTTCAAGCACCTCTGCCTTTGAAACACAGTCTCTGACTATAAGGTAAAAGCCGCTTCTGCAGCCCATAGGACCAGCGTAGATTATACTGTCAGAGTATTCGGAGTTTCTGACATATGTGGCGAGCAGATGCTCAATTGTGTGAAGTGACTTTGGTGAAATAAAGCTTCCGTTGTTTGGCTTTTTCATGCGGATATCGTATGTTACCGCATCCCCGTCAATTCTTGAGATATAGACACCTTTTTCAAGTGTGTCGTGGTTTACTGTAAAACTTGCAATTTTTTTCATTTTTATACTCCTGAATTCTGAAACCGGATGACGCAGAAGGATTAGTCATCCGCTGTATTTCGGTACTTACTGTGTCAAGTGCTCTGAAAATCTGAGGTCAGAGCTTTTCTCCGCCGACAGTTTCATATCCGCTGTCAGTTATCTGAACTATAGTGTCAAATATCATAAAGTGCCTTCTTGTGCACTTCATATTGCGGTGATAGTGTCCTGAAAACCACATATCAAAATCAAGCTTGTGATTTATCTTCTGAAAATATTCAGTAAGTGCATTCGGCGCGTAAATATCGGTCATGCCAAGCTCCTGCAGAATAAAGGTAGGCAGTGAATGGGTGATTACTATATCTGTCCGCCATCCGCTGAAGTCAAGATTTTCAGCTCCGGAAATCATTTCACGAAGTGAAGGCATTTCCTCGGGCCAGTAGGTTAGTCCCGGAACACGAAACTGCTTGTCATGGCTTTCAGCACCGCCGAATGTGAATATTTTTTTCCCTTCGATGGTAAAAATACTTCCTCTGCACAGGTGATAGATGCTGTCAGAGATTTTCTGTATCTTTCCGCCGTGCCAGTCCTCTATGCGGTATCTGCTCAGCAGCGTGTAGTTTTCGTGGTTACCGTCAATCCACAGAGTTGTCCATGGCTTCTGGTCAAGCCATTTGAGCCAGTATTTTTCAGTTTTTGATTCGTCCCACAGAAAACCGAAGTCACCGCATATTATCATATAGTCGTTTTTTGTCAGTTCGGACTGAAGAGGGAATTCTTCCTTGCCGAATTTACGGAGATCATATTCGCCGTGTACATCTCCTGTAATAAAAATCATAAAAATCCCCCTCCCATATGATAAATCAGTGCTCCTTAAATTTTATCATTTTTCTGATAATAAGTCAACATAAATAAAGAGTTTTGTACATAAACGATAGAGAATGTCAGTTTCCTTACCGGATGACGAAAAAAGAAAACGCCCTGAAACTAAATTCAGAGCGCTTTCATTTATGGAGTTATTAAATGAAGTGTCATTATCAGAAGTCAACTTCAGTGTCGTAGTAACAGCACTTAAGAAGCTTCTCCATTTCTTCCTGTGATGGCTGGCGTGGATTTGAGCCTGTACATGCATCACCGATTGCATTTTTCGCAATCTCAGGAAGTCTTTCAAGGAAAATTTCCTCAGGAACAAATCCGTTATCTGTCGGATAGCTGTCTGCTCCGTAGTTTTTAATACAGTGAGGAATGCAGAGGTCATCATTCATCTGACGGAGGTATGCAATGAGTGCAGCCACCTTGTCATCGTCTGATGCGCTTCTGTCGCAGATTCCCATATAGTCAACAATAACGCCGTAGCGCTTTTTAGCTGTTTCATCCTTTGCATTGAATGCAATTACCTTTGGAAGATACATTGCATTTGCAGCACCGTGAATGATATGAGCGCCAAGATCAGCAAATGCAGCACCTGTTTTATGTGCCATAGAGTGAACAATACCGAGAAGTGCATTTGAAAATGCCATTCCGGCAAGACACTGAGCATCGTGCATGCGGTCACGTGCGTCCATATCACCGTTGTATGAAGGAACAAGATCCTTCATAATCATTTCTATTGAGTGGATGGCAAGAGGATCTGTATAACTGCAGTTTGCTGTTGATACATAAGCTTCGACTGCATGTGTCATAGCATCCATACCTGTGTGTGCAACAAGCTTCTTAGGCATTGTTTCTGCAAGCTCAGGATCCACGATAGCGACGTCCGGTGTGATTTCAAAGTCAGCTACAGGATACTTGATGCCCTTTGCGTAGTCAGTGATAATTGAAAACGCAGTAACTTCTGTTGCTGTGCCTGACGTTGAAGAAATTGCACAGAAACGTGCTTTACGGCGGAGAGGAGGAATGCCGAAAACTTTGCACATTTCTTCAAATGTGATTTCAGGATATTCGTACTTAATCCACATAGCTTTTGCTGCATCTATAGGGGAGCCGCCGCCGATAGCGACAATCCAGTCAGGCTGGAATTCGAGCATTGCATCTGCGCCCTTCATTACTGTTTCAACTGACGGATCAGGTTCAATTCCTTCAAAAAGCTGAACTTCCATGCCTGCTTCCTTAAGGTAGCTGACAGCCTTGTCAAGAAAGCCGAATTTCTTCATGCTTCCGCCGCCTACACAGATCATTGCTTTTTTTCCGGTGAAGGATTTGAGAGCCTCAAGTGAGCCCTTGCCGTGGTACAAATCACGAGGTAAAGTAAATCTTGCCATTTATATTCATTCCTTTCTTATATAAGAAGCCCGTAAAAGAGCCTTGCTTATTATTTTATAATTTTAGTGATTATTTATAATAAGTATATCATGAATTGTGCCTATATTGCAATACTTATTTAAAATTATTTAAAAAAACAGCGTTATCCATAATGAGGATAACACTGTGTTGAATGATATCAGTAAAATATACAGAAAAAAGCTCTGAAACTATCGTTTCAGAGCTTTGGTGACCCGTACGAGAATTGAACTCATGATTCCGCCGTGAAAGGGCAGCGTCTTAACCTCTTGACCAACGGGCCATTCTGATAGCGGCAGTGGGATTCGAACCTACGACCAATCGGGTATGAACCGAGTACTCTAGCCAGCTGAGCTATGCCGCCATACATCGTCGTTTTGCGTTTTCCCACAAGCGACTATTAAATTATACTACACAGAAAATGATTTGTCAATACTTTTTTGAAAAAAATCCAAGAATTTTTTCGCAAACGCAAATTTTATTGTAAACGCAGTGATTAATAGAAACGATCTCTGCAAGGCCCGCTAAAGAATACGAGTCGAAGACGAAGTATGATTTCCGCAGGATACTGCCGGCATCTTCATGCAAGGTAATAAAAATAAATTTATTATAGTGAACGTAAGAATAATTTTTTTGCCTTCACTGTAATATTGCCATGCACATCGGCTGATCACATTAGTTCCGTGCTGGTCTGTAACGAAACAGGAAACGTAAATATCCGATGTAAATATATGTCAGGTCTCACCGTTTTTTTTAAATAATATTATGTTATTATTTCACTGTACTTTTCTGTTCTTTTACTAACGATTACGCAGCATGACACTATATATTATTACAGTAATGCGTATAGCGGGGATTCTGTATGGCTGTTTCATTGCGTTCATTATAAATAACAGAACAGGGACACCCTGAGGTGCCCCTGTTCTGAAAGGAGTAGTAATATGTAAGATGACCTATGCGCCAAGATCTATAAGATAGTCTTCTGCGATGTCATTGACAAAATCGGGATGTACAGTATTTCTTATCAGTGTTTCTACAAACTCTATAGCGGCTTCTTTTACTGAAGTGAAGCTGTGAAGTACTGTTTTACTGTGGCTTACATTATCTTCGACCATTATTCCGTATACATTGTTATTTGTTTCTGCGTCTTTTTCGCAGAATGCTGTGTAAATAAGTTCTGTGTTTCCAAGGCTTTCATTGTAAATTGTTTTCATGTTTTTTTCCTCCGTTTTATTAGTGTTTTTAATTTTTTTTACATTGTACTGTAATGTATCGTACTCTGCTGCTGATTAATTTTATCCGTTTTTTTACTGCGCTTTTTTTGTTTTGTTGTTTCTTCTTAATTGGTTATTTCTTTTGCTGTTTTCTTCTGTGCTTTTATTATATCCTATCTGTTTTTTGTATTCAACCGTTTCGCCCTAAGAGGTATCAGTTTCGCCCTAAGAGGTAAAAATCTGCCGTTATATGGAAAAACCGCTTGAATAATCATACTAAAAATCGGTATTTGTGACAATATATCTATGGTAAACAATAGTGTTTTGTAATATATTGCAGTCTATGGATACTACTGGATTTTTGCCGCTGAAATCATTCCATAAACAGTAAATGAGTTACTGTTTATGGAAAACCGTGAAGGAATAATCAGAGAAAAAGTGATTAATTATGGAAACAAACCGCGTTTACAACCACAAACTCAACTTGCAAACCAACCATTTCGGGTTGAATGCAACCCGAAACTACAACTCGCGAAGTTGCGTGATTTAATGGTTGCAAGGTTGAAGCGAAGTTTGTGAACCGAGTGGTTTGATTCTTTAAACCGCGCAGATTCGAAATCTGTGGTTAGTGCATCCGGCTGAAATTCAGATTTATATATTGACAACCGGATGAAAAAAGTATATAATAAAATTACTGATATAAATGACAGTTGACAACAAATATATGCAACGGGAGGAAAACAGATGGAACAGAACGAACAGCAGTATGTTACTATAAAAGAATTTGCAACACTTGCAAATGTTACGACACAGGCGGTTTACAAACGACTTAACCAGACAGACAGCGCTCTCAACCCTTATGTTCAGTACAACGGAAAGATGAAGCTTATAAGTACTGAGGCACTCAGTCTTTTTGCAGATGCCCCGGTTAATCAGATGAATCAGTCTGAAAACGGCGACGGTGTATACGAGGACCTGAGTTTACAGGCTCAGAAAAGTCTGTTCTCATCATATTTTGAATCAACTCTTAAGGTGCTTTCAGATCAGATTACTTCGAAGGATCAGCAGATAAAGCAGCTCATGGACAGTAACAACGACCAGCATATTAAGATGCAGGAACAGCTTTCAATGAAGGACAAACAGCTACAGGAGCAGCTCTCTGCAAAGGACAAGCAGATTGCTGATCTTCAGAAGCTTCTTGATCAGCAGCAGCAGCTTCACAGAGCGGAGCAGGAACAGTTCCGACTGCTTGCAACGGATACAACCGAAAAGAAAGGTTTCTTTAAGAGACTGTTTCACAAGAAAGAAACTGAAACTGAAGCGTGAAACCATTATAAACATAAGTATTTGTGCCTGCGTGTTTGCAATTAAGCGCAGTAATGCATTACAAAAAAAGGCTGTCAGCATGGCTGACAGCCTTTTATAATAAACAAATTAAACTGTTCGGGTATACCCCGATATGCACGGAGCAGACTTTGCAGGGACCGTGCGGGGTATTAAAAAGGGTATCTTCAGACTGAATTTCTTTACAGTCAGAAGATACCTGTTTTCATTTGCTGTAAACTCCGGAAACAACTCTGTTGATACCGCATAAATCCGGATATGTTCTGATATCTGAAAATCCGTTTTCAGATAAAACTGATGCAACATCCCTGTCCTGGTTTATTCCGGTTTCAAAGAAAATCATTCCGCCGGGCTTAAGACAGTTTTTCCATATGCGTGTTATCTCCCTGTAGAACAGGAGGCCGTCACTGCCGCCTCTGAGTGCCATTTCAGGCTCGTATTTTACTTCCTCCTGAAGACTGTCCATATCATCTGGAGTAAGGTACGGCGGGTTTGATGTGATTATATCGATACCAGTGAAGTTTCTGCTGAAATCAGGATTAAGCACATCACCTTTGAATATTTTTACCGGTGAACTGTTGAGCCTGATATTCTTTTCAAGATATTCAAACGCTTCATCAGACAGCTCAACAGCGGATATGTCAGCCTCTCTGATATGTTTTTCAAGCGCTACCGGAACACAGCCGCTTCCGCTGCACAAATCCGCAATAACGGGTTTACTGATGGAAGAACACTGGTTTATAACGCAATCAACCAGTGTTTCTGTATCCTGGCGCGGAATCAGAACTCCGTTGCCAACCAAAAACGGAAGACCGTAGAACTCCCATTCCCCGAGCAGATACTGAAGAGGGAACCCTGAGGCTCTTCTGTCTGCCATGGTTCTGGCTTCCGATTCAGCCTCTGATGAAACTTCCGTGTCCGGATGTGTGATTACAGTTTCATATCTGACAGAAAGACATTTTTCTATAATACACTTTGAATCAAATATATAGTTTTCGTTGCCGGAGTCTTTCAGCAGCTGTCTGACTTCTGCTGAAAGCTGACCTGCGGTTACCAAACGTCTTCCTCCTGGTTTTCCGGTATACATGGTTTAATAGCGGCGATTGCAACTTCTATCTGGGAGTCATCCGGCTCTCTGGTTGTCAGTCTCTGTATCTGTAAACCCGGAGCTGAGAGTATACGTGTAAAGGCGGTGTTTTTACTGCCGGCAAGCCTGATAAGCTCATAGGAAATGCCTATGATAAGAGGGAGCAGTACAAGCTGCACAGCGAGTCTGAGAAGTATCCTGGCTGCTTTTCCGTATCCGGCAAAGGAAGGAATAAAGCAGAAAACAAAGATGCTTGTAAACAGCGTTATGAAAATAAAGCTTGTTCCGCATCTCGGATGAAACCTTGAATGCATTTTTATGTTTGCAACTGTAAGTTCCTCGTGTGCCTCAAGGCAGGCGATAGTCTTGTGCTCGGCGCCGTGATACTCGTATGTACGGCGTATATCCTTCATTTTTGATGTGACCGCGAGATAACCTATGAATATAATTATCTTAAGTATGCCCTCACATGCTGTACGAAGAATGGTTATATTCTCGAGAGGCTTGGTTATGAGTGTAGGAATAAACTTGAAGAGAAAGAGACTGAACACAACTCCGATGACCATTGCTGCAGCAGATACTATACTCATAAGCTGTTCGCCGAATTTATCGGAAAGCCACTTTTCAAACTTTGTCATTTCTTCTTCACTGTCCTCTTCGGTCATTTGCTTTTCAGCAGACTTCATGAGGCATTTGTATCCGGAAACAAGGGATGATATGAAGTTGAAACTTCCGCGTACAAAAGGTGTTTTTCTGTACCACGGAGCGTTTTTTCCGTTGTTTTCCTCCCATGTTTCCACATCAATTGTTCCGTCAGGCAGACGGCATGCCATGGCAGCGGTGTGGACACCCTTCATCATTATGCCTTCAATAAGTGCCTGACCGCCTATTTTTGATTTGTAAACTTCTTTGCCCATAGTTACCTCTTAATTAATACTGTGTTTTTCTGCAGCTTCAGTAGGAAGTGTGATTTTAACCGTTGTTCCGACGTTTTCCTCACTTTCTATTTCGAGTGAGCCATGATGCATGGTGATAATTTCATCTGCAACGGCCAGCCCGATACCGGAGCCTCGTTTTGTGTGGTTTGCCTTGAAGAATTTTGTTTTTATTCTCGGCAGATCAGCTGCGGATATGCCGCAGCCGTTATCTTTGACCGTGATAATGAGATTGGTTTCATTGAGCTGGGACGCATTTATTTCTATAACGCTTTCACGGTCAGGTCTTGCTGAGTACTTTATGGCATTGTCGATTATGTTAATAAAAACCTGACGCAGCCTGTTTTTGTCTCCGTATATGAAAGGAAGCATCTCCGGCGAGTTATAGTTTATAACTGTATTTTCGTGTTTTGCCTTTTCAGTGTAAATAAGAATTGCATCCTCAAGCTCTGCAAGGATATCTATCTTGGAAATCTGGAGAGTGAATTTTCCGTTCTGGATTCTTGAGAAGTCAAGAAGCTCTTCAACCATCTGTGACAGACGTTCTGTTTCACTTACGATAACCTTTATTCCTTTTTGCGTTGTTGCTTCATCATTGTCCGCGTTTATTGTTTCTGCCCAGCCCTTGATAGCTGTAAGAGGAGTTCTGAGTTCATGCGAAACTGATGAAATAAACTCGTTTTTCATTGCTTCTGCGGTTGACAACTCATCTGCCATATGGTTGATAGAGTCGCACAGCTGGCCAAGCTCATCGTTGGTTTCAATAGGAATTCGTTCAGTGAAGTTGCCCATTGCAAACTTTCTGGCAGCGCTGTTTACCTTCTGAACCGGTCGTACGATGGAACCTACAAAGTAAATTCCTGAGAATACAAGCGGAAGAAGTACAAGCATGCAGCAGGCGATAATAAGCAGAATCATCGAGTTGATAGTATTGTCAACCTCTGTCATGGATACAACAACACGCATTGCCGAGTAGTCAGAGTTTTTGGAGGAGACAGGATATGAAACCGCCATTATTTTCTCGTTGTTTTCAGATATGCCCTTCCAGTAGCCGAAGCTCTTGGTTTCCATAGCCTGGTCATAGTCGTCCATGGATACGGAGTCATCCGGCGAAAAGCCTGACGAAGTAATTACAACCTTTCCCTTGGAGTTTATAGCCATAAGCTCAAGCTTGTCCTTGTCAGAAAAAGTTTCAACCATGTTTCTTACCTCAGCGGAGAAGTTTTTGTTTGCATCCGTTGAGTACTTGCTCAGTACACTTGTTATGGTTGTAAGCTTTCCTGTAAGGTACTGCTGGGTTGAAACATAGTAGTAGTTCTGAATCGCAAGAATCAGTATGCTTACAATTACAAAGAGAATAAGTACAAGAATTGCGAAGTTGTTAATCAGCCATCTGTAAACTATTGAGTCTCTGGAAAAACGTTTTTTCCCGGCAGGGCTGTTTTGGTTTCCTGAGTTTTTAAACCTCATTTTTCGTTCCATTTGTATCCGAATCCCCAGATAGTGATGATGTACTGCGGGCTTGACGGTTCATCCTCTATTTTCATGCGGATTCGTCTTATATTTACGTCGACTATTTTTTCGTCGCCGACGTATGTTTCGCCCCATATGTGGTTGAGGATGCTTGTTCTGTCAAGAGCAGTGTTCTTGTTACTCATAAAATATTCAAGTATCTGGTATTCAACCTGCGTAAGATCGATGAGCTTTCCGTTTTTTGAAACTGTACGGCTCTTGAGGTTAATCTGAAACGGGCCGGATTCGATTACCGGAGATTCCTCGACCTTTGTTATGCTCATGCATACCCGTCGGTAGATTGCATCTACTCTTGCTCTGAGCTCTGAGGTTGAAAACGGTTTTGTCATGTAGTCATCTGCACCAATCATAAGCCCGTTAACCTTATCCATTTCCTGGGTTTTGGCAGACAGCATGATAATTCCGAGAGTTGAACTCTTTTCCCTGAGTTTTTTGCAGACGGTGAAACCGTCGATGCCTGGCATCATGATATCGAGAAGTGCCACGTCAAAGTTTCCATGCTCATTCTCAAAAACTCTGAGAGCCTCTTCGCCGCAGTTTACGTCGACTACATCATAACCGTCCCGCTTAAGGTTGATAACGACGAAGTCACGTATTACATCTTCGTCTTCGCATACAAGAATTCTTTTCATTTTTTACGCCCCTTTTTTACTATAGTATTACTTTAAAACTGAACATAATTTCGCTTGCAGTCAGCGAGAGAGGATTGTCTCCGGGAGGAATGCAGGCGAGATATACTGTATCTCCTGAGGAGTATATTCTTATGCATCTGCTGTATCCGCCTTCTTTTTCGATTTTTTCAGCTTCAGTTGAACCGGCGACACAGATTTTCAGAAGTTCAGTCTGATTTTCTGTTCGTTCATCAAAGCTGCAGAAGATGATATCGTCGTTTGCAGACTTTACAGTTACTTTGTCTTCCCATTTTTCCGGAATCATGAATGCATATCCGCCGGTTATACTGTAGTAACCGGAATATTTTCTGACAAGCATATTGTTCTCGAGTACATACCAGTTTGTCATGTTTATCTGTTCTGTTTCAGGTTTGTCTTCATATCCCTTGAACACTGTGTTAATCGGTATTTCAACTATGCCGTCGCCGTCGATATCCCTTGAAATCAGTGAGGATTTGCGGATAGTTCTGTTAATCATTTCAGAATCAGCGTTGTCGGCTGTAACAGGAGTAAGTATTATCGTTTCATCATGTGTTTCCGGACGGAGAATCTCTGTTATAATAGTATTTGTATTTACGTATGAATCAAGATAGACTGCTGTAGTGCTTCTGCCGAGTGTTCCGTATATGAGCTGAAGAATATCTGTTGAGTTTTCTTCAAGGTTCAGCACAGGTCCGGATACAAGCGTACTGCTGCTGTCGAGCCACTTGAGCTGTGCAGTGTTTCCGTCAGGATTGCTGTTTATCATCAGCAGTTCGTTTTCCGAGTCGTTGTTTATGTCTGTCACATCCATTACGGCATATGAGCCGAGCTGCTGCGGCTCAGGTTTTTCCTCGCCGCTGTAGAAGAATATCTGCGCGTTTTTTCCGGCCTGGCTTCCGGAACCGATAATAACGCTTGTTACATCCGACGCTCCTAACTTTGATATAAATACTCTTTCAACCTCGTTTCCGTCGGCTGCAAAATCGTACATTGAGTCCCAGCGGCCGTCTCTCTGGTCCAGAAAGTTAATTCTGAGAGTGGATAAATCGCTTCCTGTCAGATTCGCCTTCTCATAGAATACTATCGCCTCTTCAGTTGGTTCACTGTCAATGTCAGCCACAACAAAGGCGGAAAGGTATGAACCTGACTTAGGATATTTCAGGCTGATTTTTGAACCCTCGGTGTTTATAAGCGCGTTATATATCTGTTCATGCTGTTCACTCAGCTTAGGAGGTTTCAGATAGCTTTCAACGCCTGAAACTATTGTGCATCCGGACAGTGAAACAGCCATAAGCACAGCAGCGGAAATCACTGAAAAATTCTTTTTTATTGTGAGCCCTCCCTTTCGTGGTTATACATTAGATATTATAGCATAACACCGGTTTTTTGGCAAATAATTTTTACAGTAACTCCGGCTTAATGCAGGAAAGAAAAATCAGACTCAGCCGGTGACGGCAAATATCCTGTAATTGTGATTTTTATATGTTACTATTGTGAAGTTTATTGACAAAGCATGGTTTGGTGCGTATAATAATAGTTGATGTATGATACGGAAGGAGGATATAGATTGATTTATTCATATCCAGGATGCTTTTTTCAGAGACCGGACGGAAGATACTGCGTAGTATTTTCAGATCTTAATAATCTTGCTGCTTTTGGTGACAGCTTTGATCACGCACTTTCAAATGCTGTTGATCTTCTTTCAAGGTATATCTACAACCTTATTGCCAGAAAAATCAGCGTACCTGAGCCTTCGGATATCCAGACACTCAGACCGAACATAAGTGATGAGTATTCAAGGGCATTCATTCAGACTGTAAACGTTGATGTGGAAGAATACGCAAAGTATTATTATGCAGGCACAACAGAAACCACAGTAACTCTTCCGAGGTGGCTTGATGAGTTTGCCAAAAAAGAAAAAATAGATATTTCAGCTGTAGTTGAGGAATATCTTACAGAAAAGTATAATAAGCAGCAGACAGGCTGAGAACCTGATATCCGTCGTTTTCCTGCACAGAGGAAGATGACGGATATTTTTATTTACTTAAATTGCTTAAACTTAAATACTTAAATTAAGTACAAATCTTATAAAAATGGACATGTACTTTCGTGATGATGCACAATTGAATTGATTCAAAACCTGTGATATAATTAAAATAACAAATAATGTTCAGTTTGAGGGATTGTCTGAACATTAAAAAAGGATTGTTTGCATTAATATTTAGGAGGAGTTTAAGTTGAAGACAAAAGAATTAAGAAGAATCTGCAGCATGACAGCTGCACTCGCACTTACAGCTTCAGTTTTTGGCATGTATCCGCAGAAC
The DNA here is from genome assembly GCA_045642145.1 of Oscillospiraceae bacterium. Lineage (GTDB taxonomy): Bacteria > Bacillota > Clostridia > Oscillospirales > Ruminococcaceae > HUN007. The sequence goes on from JAZUIH010000118.1 coordinate 13,034, forward strand.
AGTGTATCCGATAAGGTTTCTGCAGCAGGCACAAAGTATGAGTTTGAAGATGCAAAGTTTACAGGTACGGTAAAAACTGAAAAGGATTCAGCAGCAAGCGGCGGAGCGGTTGCATACATGACAGAGGACGGAGACATCACCGTAACTGTAAAAGCTGATGCTGAAGGAATGTATGACATCATCATGGCAGCGGAAGGTGTAGGCGGCGGAAAGCAGCAGAGCCTTTACGTTAACGGAACATCGGCCGGAAGTATTTCAATCGCTGAGGGAACAGGAAAGTACACACCTTTTACAGCAACTACTGTAAAGCTTAACAAGGGTGAAAATACAATCAGGATTTCCAAGTCATGGGGCTGGACAAAGTTTGACTACCTTGAGGTAAAGGCCAAGGTTTATGAAACAGTTTCCGGTAACAACAGACTTTCAAACCCGAATGCAACCAAAGAAACACAGTCACTCATGAATTATCTTGCTTCCGTTTACGGCAGTCACACTATCTCAGGACAGCAGGAAATTTACAATTACGGTCCTCATGACCTTGAAACTGAGTTTGAATACATAAAGAAAACAACAGGAGTTTATCCTGCTATCAGAGGTTTTGACTACGGTAACTTCTGTAACTCATGCTTCGGCGGTGATGACGGTTCAACCAGGCGTGTAATCGACTGGGTAAAGAATAAAAACGGTATTGCAACCTCTTCATTCCACCTTAACGTACCGAACGACATGAAGAGTTACAAACAGGGTGACAAGGTTGCATGGGACAAGACAACCTATAATGCAACTGATTCAGACTTCCTTCCTTCAAACGCATATAAGGAAGGCACCAAGGAGTATGAATATTACCGTGATGCACTTAAGACACTTGCAGGTGAATTCAATAAGCTTGAAAAGGAAGGTATTCCTGTGATCTGGAGACCTCTTCACGAAGCAGAAGGCGGCGGCGGAGAAACAGGTTCATGGTTCTGGTGGGGCAAGGAAGGCTCGGCAGTTTACAAAAAACTCTGGGTTTATACATACAATACACTTACAAAGGACTTTAACTGCAACAACCTTATCTGGGAATGGAACGGTTATGACTATGCAACTTCAGGTGACTGGTATCCTGGTGACGAATATGTTGATATCGTAGGCTACGACAAGTACAGCTGTACAAAGTACCTTGCTGAAAACAACTGGCAGCCTTCAGTTGAACATGATGACACGGCAGCAGGAAGCACATTCTGGAGCCTTGTAAACCTTACAAACAAGGAAAAGATGGTTGCAATGGCTGAATGCGACTGTATTTCTACACTTGAAAACATTGAAACCGAGCATGCAAACTGGCTGTATTTCTGCCCTTGGTATGACGGCGGTTCAGATGATATAAACTTCCTTTCAAATCCTGTATTCAACAAGCCTGAGGATCTTAAGGCGATGTATACAAGCGAATACTGTATTTCACTTGATGAACTTCCTGAGGATCTCTACTCAAACGGAAAGGCTCCTGCACCGACAGTAAAGCCTTCGGCACCTGAGGAAACTCCGACGGTTAAGCCTTCATCACCTGAAGAAACACCTACAGTAAAGCCTACTGACAATCCGGGTACTGCCCCGTCACTGACTCCTTCAAAGGACGGAAGATACGAGTTTGAGGATGCAGAGCTTACCGGCACGGTAAAGGCTGACAAGGATTCAGCAGCAAGCGGCGGAGCAGTTGCATACATGACTGAGGACGGCGATATTACAGTTACAGTAAATGCTGAAGCAGAAGGCATGTATGATATTATTATTGCAGCAGAAGGCGTTGGCGGCGGAAAGCAGCAGGGATTTTCAGTAAACGGAGTATCCGCAGGAAATATTTCGATTGACGAAGGCACAGGAAAGTATGCACCTTTCAAGGCAACAACTGTAAAGCTCAGAAAGGGTGAAAATACAATTAAAATTACCAAGTCATGGGGCTGGACAAAGTTTGACTATCTTGAAATAAAGGCAGCTGAAAAGACTAAGGTTGATGCGTCAAAGGCAGTTCTTTCAAACAGCAAGGCATCAGCAGCTGCAAAGTCACTTTACAGCTACATCTGCAGCGAGTACGGAAAGGCAGTCATCTCCGGTCAGCAGGAGTCCACATGGATGGGCAGCCCTGACTTTGAAATGAACTATATAAAGGATGCAAGCGGAAAGCTTCCTGCCATGAGAGGTCTCGACTACATGGGCGATGACTTTGACGGTGTAAACAAGAGAGCTAAGGATTGGTTCGAAAAGGGCGGTATCGTAACAATATGCTGGCACTGCGGCTCAGACTTTGCAGACAACTATGATGACTGCAAGGCGGATGATCTCGACTGGGACAAGGCTCTTACACCTGGTACAGCTGAGTACAAGGCACTTTCAGAGGCAATGGACAAGGGTGCAAAAGCACTTAAGGAACTTAAGGATGCAGGTGTTCCTGTAATCTGGAGACCTTTCCATGAATTCGACGGCGGCTGGTTCTGGTGGGGCAAAGGCGGCGCTGAAAACTTCAAAAAGCTCTGGAAGATGATGTACGAGAAGTACACAAATGACTGGGAGCTTGACAATCTTATCTGGTCACTCGGATTTACAGAGAATGTTCCGGCAGACTGGTATCCTGGTGACGAGTATGTTGATATTGTCGGTGCTGACACATATGTTGAGAGTGACGGATCACTTATCGGTATGTATAACAAGGTAGTGGAGCTTGTCGGAACAGATATTCCGGTTATTCTCCATGAAAACGGCACAATTCCGAATCCTGAGGCTCTTGAGTCAGAAGGTGCTTACTGGAGCAGCTTTATGACATGGCATACAGAGTGGATTACAGATTCAAAGTGGAATACAAAGGATTCAATCAAGTCGGTATACAACAGCGACTATGTAATTACACTTGATGAACTTCCTAAGGATCTTTACACATTATCAGGAACATCTTCGGAAAATACCGGTGAATTTGTTCTCGGTGACGTAAACGGTGACGGTGCAGTTGACCTTACAGACCTTAGTGTTTTATCTGTTAAGCTTGTTGACAAGAAGAAGTTTGAAGGCAGACAGCTCAAGGCATCTGATGTAGACAGGGACGGTGAGGTAGGACTTACAGACCTTGCTACACTCCGTCAGTTTATTTCCAAGGTTATAACATCATTCTGATAAATGAACTGTCAGTAAAATGACTGACTGATCTGACAGAAAAACAGGCGTATCAAAGCGGATTTAAAGCTTTGATACGCCGTTTTTGTCTGTGCAGCAGGTGTACGTTACAGTAAATGGCGGTGCCAGTCCGTAATACAAAGAAAACCCGCCCGGATAATCCGGACGGGTTTTGAACAATTGATAATGAACTGTGTTGAAAAGTTGCTGAATTACTCTGCTGTATCTTCTGACTTAGCTTCTTCAGTTTTTTCTTCTGTCTTTGGTTCTTCCTTCTTTACAGCTGATACAGCCTTTTCTGCTGCAGCAACGCCGCCGTCAACCATCTTGTCAACAAATGCGATAGGGAAATCGAGTTCCTTGAGAGCCTGAAGAGCAAGGAGGATGAAAGCAATTGATTCGCAGAATGAAATTGCGTATCTTGCAAGTGAAACGATGTTGGATACAAAAGGAATTCTGAATGAACCCTTTACGAGGCTTAATGCACTGTCAACAAGGCTTATTGCTTCAGGAATAAGGCCTACTGCAGATGATGCGAAAGTGAAGATAAGTGCAAGCGCAAGTGCCTTTACAGTTACCTTCTTAAGCCACTCGTTGTTTTCCTTAAAAAATACGTAAGCTGCAGCAAGAAGGAACGGAGTATATCCGCAGAATCCTGCGAGGATGTAGAGAGCTGCGCCCATAAGTCCGACTGACACGCCGAGAGTTGTTTTTTTGTTTTCCATTGTATTAATTCCTTTCTGTAGTCTGCACTGATATCAGTGCAGTAAAAATATTTTCCTGAGAGAACACGGAACAGTTTCTGTGTTCTCATCATCACTGTTTATGGCGGTTATCTGATTTTGCTGCCAGGTACTGCATCGTCGTCAACAAATATAACCTTTGCAGAGCCGTCAGGCATGTCTGAACAGCAGACCATACCGCTGCTTTCAACACCGCAGAGAGTAACCGGCTTGAGATTTGCAACTATTATAACCTTTTTGCCGATAAGATCTTCAGGCTGATACCACTGGGCAATGCCTGAAACAACCTGTCTTCCGCCCATGCCGTCGTCAAGCTGTGAACAGAGAAGCTTCTTGGACTTCTTTACCTTCTCGCACTTAACTATCTTTGCAACTCTGAGGTCAGCTTTGAAGAAGTCGTCAATTGAAATTTCAGGTTCAAGAGGTTCAACTTCGATTTCAGGTTCAGCTGCAGGTGCGTTCTGCTGTATAAGTGCGTTGAGTTCTTCGATTTCCTTGTCAACGTCTATTCTCGGGAAGAGACTGTCACCTCTGTGAACTGTTACGTTTGCAGGGAGTACACCGAATACTGCAGCGTTTTCATATGAAACATCGCTTTCCGAAGCGCCGATCTGTTCCCAGACCTTAGGCATTGTTGTAGGCATGAAAGCACTGAGGAGTGATGTGCAGATTCTGACCGCTTCAAGCAGATTGTAGAGAACACATGCAAGTCTCGGCTTGTTTGCCTCATCCTTTGCAAGAACCCACGGAGCAGTTTCGTCAATGTACTTGTTTGCACGTGATACCACAGCAAAAATCTCAGCAAGTGCGTTGTTAAGCTGAGTATTTTCAACGAATTCGTCAACCTTTGATCTGAGCGCTGAAGCCATGCTGATAAGGTCATCGTCAAATTCACCTGAAACCTTTTCCTCAGGAAGAGTGCCGCCGAAGTACTTTTCAACCATTGCAACTGTTCTTGAAACGAGGTTGCCAAGTCCGTTTGCAAGGTCTGAATTTATGCGGTTAATCATTATTTCGTTTGAGAATGAGCTGTCTGCGCCGAGTGCCATTTCGCGGAGAATATGGTATCTGATAGAGTCAGCGCCGTATCTTTCGCCAAGAACAAACGGGTCAACAACGTTACCGAGAGACTTACTCATCTTCTGTCCGTTGAAGGTAATCCAGCCGTGAACAGCAAGGTGCTTCGGAAGCGGAAGATCAAGAGCCATGAGCATTGCAGGCCAGATTATTGCATGGAATCTCATGATATCCTTTGCAACCATATGAACGTCTGCAGGCCAGAACCTGTCATAGTCACTGTACTTTCCGTTTGCGTATCCGAGAGCGGAAATATAGTTTGAAAGCGCGTCAATCCATACATATACAACGTGCTTGTCATCAAATGTAACAGGAATACCCCACTTGAAGGTTGTTCTTGATACACAGAGGTCCTCAAGACCAGGTTTGATGAAGTTGTTTACGAGCTCTGTTGCTCTTGTCTTAGGTCTGAGATAGTCAGTTTCGGTGAGAAGCTTTTCGATTCTGTCTGCAAACGGAGACATTTTGAAGAAGTAGGCTTCTTCCTTTGCTTCTATAACTTCACGGCCGCATTCAGGGCATTTTCCGTCAACAAGCTGTGAATCTGTCCAGAAGCTTTCGCACGGTGTGCAGTATTTGCCTGAGTATTCGCCCTTGTAGATGTATCCCTTGTCGTAGAGATCCTTAAAAATTTTCTGAACGGACTCTATATGATAGTCGTCTGTGGTACGGATGTATCTGTCATAGCTGATGTTCATGTAGCTCCAGAGATTTTTAAAAATCTTTACGATATCATCAACGTATTCCTGCGGGGTTACACCTTTTTCGGCTGCTTTCTGTTCTATTTTCAGGCCGTGTTCGTCTGTTCCGGTAAGAAACATTACATCATAGCCCTGCATTCTTTTGTAACGTGCGACTGAGTCACATGCTACTGTGGTGTAACAGTGTCCTATATGCGGGTTTCCTGACGGATAGTATATAGGAGTAGTAATGTAAAAGGGTTTTTTAGGCATAGTATCTCCTCCATTAAAATATAGTCTGACATAAAAGTCAGTGATAAACTTTGATTTGACAGTTACTATAATTATACTCTATAATCATACTTTTGTCAAAATAAAATTTCGCATGAAATACGATTAAACCGGTGTTTTTGCGAGAAAAAAGCATTGATATTTTTTATTAAATATTATATAATTATAGTGACCGTCAAAATATTTTGTCGTTTACTATAAAATGAACGTCAGAATACAGTGAAAGTCAGATTTGTTTTGACTTTCACTGTAATTAAACAACAGGGATGTGAAAACATGTTTGCACAGTTATTTGGCTATTATCTTCTTGACAAGAACATCATTTCCACTGAACAGCTCAATGAAGCGCTTGTAAATAAAAACATATACAAGGCCCGTCTTGGTTCGCTGTTTATGGAATCGGGATATATGACTCCTGAACAGGTTGAGTATATTCATCTTGAACAGAAAAAGTTTGACAGGAACATGGGGGATCTTGCGGTGTTTCTCGGATTTCTTTCGAGAGCCCAGATGGAGGAAATACTGGGAAAGCAGAGCAGCGGGGACATTGCGCTCGGCGAGGCACTTGTTAACAAGGGCTATATCACAAGATCAGAATATGACAATCTGCTTAAGGCATACAGGCAGGAACTCGGTCTGACGAGCGAGCTCAGCGGTCAGAATGATATCAGACGGGATATCATGGCCATATATAATCTTGACGGTCTTAAGGACGGAGATATGTATGCCAGCTATGTTTCACTTTTTGTCCGTAACTCAATAAGATTTGTCGGAGATGATTTTGCATTTACCGGATTTAATCCTGAGAAGGACACTGAGCAGGAATGTATGATAATGCAGGATATCACCGGCGGACAGTCACTCAGAACGGCAATCTGCGGAAGCCAGAAGACATTCAATGCATTTGCGGCCAGATGTGCAGGAAAAGACGCGATGGACAGCACTAACAGGGACGTTGCAGATTTTCTTAATCTTCAGAACGGCCTATATGCCGCCAATGCATTTGCGGCTGACAGTTCAAGACTTTCCCTCGGAAAAATAGACTACGTACAGAATGAACTTATTGTAACAGGCAGTGAAAAGCTGGTTATTCCTTTGTCATTTACATTTGGCAAAATATATATTTATATATACAGGGTGTAATAAACTAACAATCGGACGGTACCTGGGTGATATAAAAATATGTACAATACACAAATCAAATTGAAAGCAGTTGTAAATTCGTACAAATATTTATTAATGGCTTGACTTATGGTTATTAATCGGCTATAATAATAACAGTGTTAAGTTAATATTTGTTATTAAAATTAACACTCGTTTTGTTGTCTCCTTTCTTTTGTTCTACACATATTTATTTATCTCTTTTTATCTTTGCAGGACACCGTTTGTCCTGCATTTTTTATATCATAACGAAAATTTTTAAGTCGGTGAAATAATGAAAAAAATATACAGCTGTATTTTAACTGCAGTTTTAATGCTGTCACTTGCCCTTGCTGTGTCATCATGCGGGCGTAAGGTAGTGAATATTGATGATGAGCTTCCTGAGCTTCCGCCTCCGGTATGGGCAGAGACCCAGCCGGTATCTGAAGCAGCGCAGACTGCGGAGACTACTCCCGGGGTTGTGATTCCGGAGCATCTTCAGCCGAAGGCACCGGGACTTCACGGCGGACTGTGGTACGCATACAGTGATGCCGGGTCAAGCTTCTACTGGATTGACGCAAATGATCCGGTAAACGGCGAAAAAACATATCTTGAATCCGGTCTCAAGTCCACTTTCAGATATGAAAAGAGAGAAAAATTCTATCTGTTTCATTTTGACAGTGAGGACAACGAAACATATGTTGATGTTGAATATATTGACCAGGATCATGTAAGGTTTCTTGTCAGCGGAACATACACTGAAGAACTGGAGTTTGTAAGTGAGATGTCATACCCGTATTTTTACAACAGTTTTGTATTCTATACCAATCAGGAGCTTGATTCACAGGCGAGGGCATTTTATGCAAAGAGTGTAAACAACCCTAAGCTTGCAGGTGTTCTTGACACCAATATAGTTGAGAGACCCGGCCTTCAGGCGATTGTTCAGGTTACGAAGCAGGTGTTTGACAAGTCCGTGGGAGTACACCGCACTGAGGTCTGCGAAAGCTATATCGTAGACAGGCGAACCGGTGAGGGCGTCAATTCATCGGGCTATGCCGTCGATATCAGTCAGTAAAAAAATATTGCAAATTCATATGGTATGAGTTATAATTATAGTGAACGCAAAAAGACAGGGAGACCTTACTATGCCGCGATTTTTTGTTGAAAATATTACAGATGAAAAATATGCATACATAACCGGGGAGGATGCCCGTCACATAAGCAGATCCCTTCGTATGAAGAAGGAGGATGCTCTTACGGTAACCTGCGGTGGTATCGATTATTCATGTGTGATAAAGGACATATCCGATGATATGGTATCTCTTGAGGTTCTGTTCTTTAACAAATGCAAGTCTGAACCGGGCATTGACCTGACGCTTTATCAGGCTGTGCCGAAGCTTGACAAGCTGGAAATGATAATACAGAAGTCGGTGGAGCTTGGTGTGAACAGAATAGTTCCTGTTCTCACGAGAAGATGTGTTTCAAGGCCGTCTGAAAAAGACTTTGCAAAAAAGCTTCAGCGTTATCAGAGAATTTCACTTGAAGCGGCAAAGCAGTCGGGCAGGGGAATTGTCCCGGAGGTGCTTCCGGTCATCAGCTTCGGTGAGGCCATAGAACAGATGAAAAAAACAGACTGTGCGCTTATGCTTTATGAGCAGGGCGGTATTCGTTTTTCTGAGGCAGGACTTAAAAATACAGGAACTGTTTCGCTTCTTATCGGAAGCGAGGGCGGTTTTGACGAATCTGAGGTTCAGAAAGCGGACGAGGCGGGAATTAAACGCATATGGCTCGGTGACCGTATTCTCAGATGCGAAACAGCACCTCTGGCGGCTGTTTCAATAACTATGTTTCTTACAGGTAACCTGTAAAGATATAAAGACAATTAACAGTGACTGCCTGGGAAAATCCGGCCTTCACTGACACGCGGTGGCCTGCAGAGCTCCGTCAGTAAAACAATTCTATCTGCAGAGAATGGAGAAAAGCTTATGAAACACACTTTACTTGGCATTATTGCAGCAGCTGTATCAGTAACAGCAGCTATTATTGCAGTGGCAGCAATTATTAATCACACTAAAAAGCACAGTGCAGACAATGACGATTATGATTTTGACCGTGATTTTGATGATGACGGCTGTGATTATGATGACTGCGATTTTGATGACGAATATGATTTCGACGAGGATTTCTCATGTGAAGATGAATGCGATATCGATGATTTCGAAGAAGGTAAGGATCTTGATGAGCTTCTCGACGAAGAGGACGCTGCAGACGAAGCCGCTGCTGAGGAAGCGGAAAAGAAGAATAAAGACTGATATAATAAACATTGTTATCAGAGACAGGGCAGATTTATTTGCCCTGTCTTAAAATTTGCTGAAAATACTCCGGTTACGGGCCCGTTCTGCCAGACAGAAAAATTTTTAAGGAATTTCCTTAAAATAGTGGCAATTTATTCAAACCTGTGGTATAATAAAACAAAAACATCTTTTTATGGAGGAAAACATGGCAAAAGAAATTAAGAAAAAGACACTTCAGGCACCAGTAGGAAATGATGAAAAGCAGAAAGCCCTGGAGATGGCTATTGCACAGATTGAGAAAACATACGGTGCCGGTGCTGTTATGAGACTCGGACAGACAAAGAGTCTTGACGTTGAGGCGATTCCGACAGGTTCAATGACACTTGATATGGCACTCGGTATCGGCGGTGTTCCGAGAGGACGTATAGTTGAAGTTTACGGACCTGAAAGCTCCGGTAAAACAACGGTTGCACTTCACGTAGTTGCAGAAGCTCAGAAAATGGGCGGAAATGCTGCATTTATCGACGTTGAACACGCACTTGATCCGGTTTATGCAAGTGCACTCGGTGTAGATATTGATAACCTTCTTGTTTCACAGCCTGACAGCGGTGAGCAGGCACTTGAAATAGCTGAAGCTCTTGTAAGATCAGGCGCTATCGATATTCTTGTACTTGACTCAGTTGCAGCTATGACAACAAAGGCAGAAATCGACGGAGAGATGGGTGACCTTCATGTAGGTCAGCTTGCAAGACTTATGTCACAGGCTATGAGAAAGCTTACTTCAGTAATCTCAAAGTCAAACTGTGTTGCAATCTTTATCAACCAGGTTCGTGAGAAGATAGGCGTAATGTACGGAAATCCTGAAACAACACCTGGCGGACGTGCTCTCAAGTTCTACTCTTCAGTACGTATTGAAGTAAGAAAGGGCGAAACTCTCAAGAGCGGTACTGATGTTATCGGTGCACGTACAAAGTGCAAGGTTGTAAAGAACAAGGTTGCACCTCCGTTCAAGGAATGCGAATTTGATATCATGTACGGCCAGGGTATATCAAGAGTCGGCGAGGTTCTTGACCTTGCAGTTGAGCTTGATATTGTCAAGAAGGGCGGCGCATGGTTCAGCTATAACGACACAAAGCTCGGCCAGGGACGTGACAACGTAAAGGAGCTTCTTAAGAACAGTCCTGACCTCATGCTTGAGATTGAGGAACAGATTAAGGCAAATTCACAGAAGCTCGTGATGGCTGCAAAGAAGAGCAGGGACGAGGCTAAGCTCAGCGAAGCTGCAAGATCAGCTGCAGTTACAGCCAGCGCGGATGTTACCGTAAGTGCTGATGAAGACTTCGAGGAATTCGCTCCGGCCGGTGACGAAGAGTGACAGTAAACTCTGCAGAAAAATACAAGGGCAGTACCTGGGAGGTCGTAATCGACGGAACAAAAATTTATCTGCACAGGGAGATTGTCGCTGACTTTGGCATAACTCCCGGCAGACAGATTACAGAGGAGAGATATCAGGAGATGCTTCTTGCATCCGACAGACGCCGTGCATTTGAGCGCGGCATGTATCTCCTTGATTACCGCGATTACTCGTACAGAGAGCTTTTCAAAAAACTTCTTGAAAACTACGATGAGGAAATCTGCTACTATGTAACGGACAGACTTGCATCACTGGGTATTATAAATGACAGACGGTATGCGGAGAACCTTGCCAGAAAGTACATTGAGGTAAAAAAATACGGTTTTTACCGTGCTTCTAACGAGATGTACCGCAAAGGCCTCGACAGAGATCTTGTGGATGAGGTGCTCAGCGTATACGAGGAAGATACTGCTGAACGTATCTGTGAGCTTATCAGAAAAAAGTATATGAGCTGTCTTGATGACAGGGACAAGGTTCGGAAAATGAAAAATGCGCTTGTCCGCCAGGGATACAGCTTTGACGATATAAACACAGCAGTCCGCATGATGGAATGTGCTGATGATGACGAATTTGAATAAATAAACAAAGGTGGTTATTACAGATGCCTGTAAAAATCGGTATGGTGTCACTTGGATGCTCAAAAAACCTTGTTGACAGTGAAAGAATGCTCTACAAAATCCGTGAACGCGGATATGAACTTGTAACAGATCCTGCAAAGGCCAATGTTGTTGTTATAAACACATGCGGCTTTATTCAGTCTGCGAAGGAAGAGGCAATAGAAACCATTCTTGAGCTTTCAAAGCTTAAGGAGGAAGGTACGGTAAGAAAGCTTATAGTAACCGGCTGTCTTGCACAGCGTTATAGGGAGGAGCTTGCCGAGGAGTTTAAAAACGAAGTTGATGCCGTTACCGGTATCAGCGGAGACAACGATATTATTGACATAATCGACAGGGTGCTTGCAAACGAGCGCGTTGTTGAGTTTAAGGACAAGCTTTCACTTGAACTTACAGGAAAGAGAATAATATCAACTCTGCCTTTCTTCACATATCTCAAGATAGCTGAAGGATGCAGCAACTGCTGTACATACTGCGCTATTCCGATGATAAGAGGAAAATTCCGCAGCGTACCGATGGAGGATGTTCTTGAGGAGGCAAGATGGCTTGCAGAGAACGGTGTTACTGAGATTGCTGTTGTGGCACAGGATTCAACACGCTATGGTGAGGACCTTTACGGTGTTTCAAAGCTTCCTGAGCTTCTCAGGGAACTCTGCAGAATAGACGGTTTCAAGTGGATTCGTGTTCTGTACTGCTATCCTGAGAGAATTACTGACGAACTTATCGATGTTATAGCATCAGAGCCTAAGATTGTAAAATACATGGATATCCCGATTCAGCACAGTGACGAAAAGATTCTTGCTGCTATGGGACGCGGCGGTTCAGAGGCAGAGCTTCGTGCGCTGTTTAAGAAGCTTCGTGAAAGAATAGAAGGACTTGTTATCAGAACTACACTTATTACCGGTTTTCCTGGTGAAACAGAGGAACAGTTCAATTCACTTGCTGAGTTTATTAAGGAAACTGAATTTGACAAGCTCGGCTGTTTCCCTTATTCCGAGGAAGAGGGAACAAAGGCTGCTCTCATGCCTGATCAGGTTGACGAGGAGGTCCGTGCACACCGTGCGGAAATCATTATGGAGCAGCAGCAGCTTATCAGTGAGCAGAAAAACCTCCGTATGGTTGGCAAAACTGTCGAGGCAGTTGTTGAGGGATATGACCAGTGGGGCGAATGCTATTTCGGAAGAACACAGAGTGACGCTCCGGATATAGACGGAAAGATTTTCTTTGACTGTGAGGAAAAGCTTGCAGTCGGACAGTTTGTAAAGGTTCATGTAACTGAATCACTTGACTACGACCTGATGGGAGAGGTAACCGATGAATCTGCCGAATAAACTTACGCTCCTCCGCGTTATACTTGTTCCGTTTTTCATTCTGTTTTTCCTTGCGGAAGCGATTCCGGGAAATTATATTTTTGCAATTCTTATTTTTGCAGCAGCTTCTGTTACAGATGCTCTTGACGGACATATAGCACGTAAAAACAACCTGATTACAACCTTCGGCAAGTTTCTTGACCCGCTTGCGGATAAGGTTCTTGTTGCAGCGGCTCTCTGCTGCTTCACTGAGAGAGGCCTTATGTCATCAGTGCCTCTTGTTATCATTATTTCAAGGGAATTCATGGTTTCAGGCTTAAGACTTGTAACTGCAAACGAAGGTGTTGTGGTTGCCGCAGGTATCTGGGGCAAGCTTAAAACAGCATTTACCATGGTTGCAATAGTAGTAATTCTCGTATTCTGCTGTGCAGGAATCGCTGATAAGTTTCAGATTATATCCGATATTCTCATATGGGTTTCAACGCTTCTTACGGTTATTTCCGGTGGAGTTTACCTTAAGGGATACTGGAAGTATATTGATACGGACAAATAATTAACAGGAGAGTAAATTCCAATGGATAGTATTATGGAAGCAGTGGCAAAAGCCAATGATATTGTAAACAATATCGTCTGGGGCTGGCCGGCGCTTATACTTCTTTGCTTTACGGGCGTCCTTATGACAGTGCTCACAAAGTTCTTTCAGGTGTCGCACATAGGAAGATGGTTCAGCTGTACTATCGGGGCCATTTTTAAGGACAGGCACATAACAAAGCATACAGAAGACAAATCTATTTCACAGTTTCAGAGCCTCTGTACGGCTCTTGCTGCAACGGTTGGTACCGGTAATATTGCCGGCGTTGCCTCAGCTATAGCTGTAGGCGGACCTGGTGCGATTTTCTGGATGTGGGTTGTTGCCTTTTTCGGAATGATGACAAACTTCTCAGAAAATGTTCTTGGTATTCTTTACAGAGTAAGGAACAGCAAGGATGAATGGAGCGGCGGTGCGATGTACTACCTTAAGTACGGTGTCGGCTCCAGGAAATGGGGCGGAACGGTCGGACCTGTGCTTTCTGTAATGTTCTGTATTTTCTGCCTTCTTGCTTCCTTCGGTATAGGAAACATGACTCAGATAAATACAATTGCAACAAATATGCATGAGTCATTCGGCGTGCCGACATTTATTTCAGGTATAGTTCTCACGGTTATTGCCGGACTGGTTGTAATCGGCGGACTCAAGCGAATTGCTGCGGTAACCGAGAAGGTTGTTCCTGTAATGGTTCTTGCGTATCTTGTCGGAACAGTTGCCATCTGCATTATGCATATAGATCAGTTCAGTGCTGTGTTCACATCCATATTCAGAGGTGCATTCGGAATGAAGGCTGCTGCCGGCGGTATTGTCGGTTCAGGCGTTAAAACTGCTGTTCAGATGGGCCTTAAGAGAGGCGTGTTCTCAAACGAATCAGGTCTCGGTTCATCAGTTATGGTTCATTCCAGTTCAAATGTAAAGGAACCTGTCCACCAGGGTATGTGGGGCATTTTTGAAGTGTTCATGGATACAATTGTTGTATGCTCGCTTACAGCATTTTCAGTCCTCTCATCAGGCCTTGTAAATCTTGAAACAGGACGTATAGCAGACGGAATTGATAACACAGGCGGTCTTGTGGCTCTGGCGTTTGAAAATTCATTCGGAACGGCCGGTTCCAGGTTTGTTGCGGTTGCACTTCTTCTCTTTGCGTTTTCAACATCGCTCGGATGGAGTCACTACGGCAGCAAGGCGATGGAGTATCTCTGCGGTGAAAAGTCCGTGATGTTCTACAAGATAGTCTTTGTTGCAGCTATTTTCGGCGGAGCTGTTATGAAGGAAAACCTTGCGTGGGATCTTTCAGATACATTCAACGGCCTTATGATGCTCCCTAACCTTATCGGTGTCCTTGCGCTTTCACCGGTGGTTTACAGATGTACAAAGAACTATGTTGACAGGCACATGAAAAATATAAAAACAGAACCTATGCTTTCGATGCATGATGATATTCAGAAAATGCAGGCCGAGGCCCTTGCGAGAGGCGA
>JAZUIH010000119.1:0-7214 GCA_045642145.1 Oscillospiraceae bacterium
AAAAAGCGATGTTGATGATGTGTATCTTCCTATGTTTGCTGAACTGTGTGAACTTTTAGGAACTGTTTTGCCATAGTGGTTTGTTTCAAGCTTTCCGTCATAATCCTCCGGGATATATGAATGGTCATAGCAGACCGTAAGAACAAGCTGATCAGATACAACACCTTTTCTGACGAGATCAAGGCTGAGCTGGTCAGTCATTTCCTTGACTATAAGCATAGCCTTATCATAGTTATACGGTTTTGAAAGCACCTGTCCCTGACTTATGCTGTGGCTTTCCGGTTTGTAAGCCTTTACTGCCGCTATCGTACACGGCTCATATCCCCATGCGTGATCAATTATCAGCTCTGCATTTTTTCCGAACTCTCTGTACAGAACATCTTCATTTCTTACCGACAGCCTTGCAAGCTCACCGAGATTGTTTACACCAAGTTTTACAAGCCGTTTTGTAATACCCGGACCGAATCTCCAGAAATCAGTCATCGGAGTATGACTCCAGAGTTTTTCCCTGAAACTTATCTCATCAAGTTCCGCTATACGTACTCCGTCCCTGTCTGCAGGCATTTTCTTTGCAACTATGTCCATAGCTATTTTCGCAAGAAACATGTTGGTTCCGATACCAGCTGTTGCTGTTATTCCGGTTTCCTTAAGAACAGCCCTTATCATTTTCATTGCAAGTTCATGCGCACTGCATTTATATGTGGCCAGATAGTGCGTTACATCTATAAAAACCTCGTCTATTGAGTAGACATGTATATCTTCCGGTGCGATATACTTCAGATAAATGCTGTATATCTGCGCACTCACCTTCATGTAGTGAACCATCTGAGGCGGAGCAACAATGAAATCAGCCTTAAGATGATTATTTCCCCTGAGTTCACTTGCTGTAAATGAACTCCCGGTAAATTCATGATAAGGTGTCAGTCTGATTCTCTCATCGTTGACTTCCTTCATTTTCTGTATTACCTCAAACAGTCTCGCCCTTCCTGAAATACCAAATGCCTTAAGAGACGGTGTAACTGCAAGGCAGATTGTTTTCTCAGTTCTGCTCTCATCAGCAACAACAAGATTGGTGTTAAGAGGATCAAGCCCCCTTGCAGCACACTCAACTGATGCATAAAAGCTTTTTAAATCTATGCATATGTACGTCATACTCATTACCCGCAATAAACATTCTGCTCAAGGTTTCGGCTTAAAAATCTGCTGTCCGGTCTGTACGGAAGCTCCGGAACATCGAATCCTTCTTCCTTCATGATTTCCAGTTTATATGCAAGAAGCTCATACGGCACCTGTTTTTCGGCAGCCAGCTGAAAAAGTGTCTGTTCGCTGTACTGCATGCACTCAAAAAGCTTCCGGCTGTCTCCGAAAATAAGTTCAGCTGCAAAAAGATTTGCTTCTCTTTCGGTCTGTGATAAATCATCAAAAAAGCCGTTATCGACATGACGCATGTTTTTATGAAGAACTGCATGGCCGAGTTCATGTGCTATTATAAATCTGAGAATGACTTCATCAAGGCAGCTGTTAAACTGAATAATCGTTATCCTTGAAATCGTCATTGTCATAGCTTTTATAGCTGTTTCCGATTCACCAAAATTCTCATCGCTGAGTATTATTCCCATACATTCACAAAGTTCGTATGGATCAGTTGTTTTGTATTTTCCGACAAGGCGCCTGACTTTGTTTTTTATTTTACTACAGGAAATACCTAGCATCTTACCTCACCTTATTTTTTACGTCCGTACTTTTCCTTTGACTGTTCCTTGCATTTTACGTATGCATTCATAACTGCTTCAAAGAATGCAGTTTTCTCTTCGATTGGTACTTCGCCGCCGGCAAAAAATGCAAGATTCTGATCAAGCAGCTTTTCTGCGTCCTTTACGCCTTTGCTGCCGTATCTGTCTGAAATTTCTGAAATACGGTAATCAAGTTCAATATCCTCTTTAGGATTTTCACAGTTATCATCCTTAAGATACTTTACTGATACTCCCAGAACCTGTGCCAGTTTTATTACAACGCGTTCTCTCGGAACTTTTTCACCTTTTTCATATGCGACTACAGAACGTCTGCTTACCTCAATCTTTTGTGCAAGCTCCTCCTGCGACATATCAAGGAACGATCGCGATTCCCTTATTTTTTCAGCAAATGTTTTCATATATTTTTTCACCTCAGGTTATTGACATCATAAATTTTCTGTGTTATAATTCGTGTGAAAGTAAGTGAACTTCTGAGAATATTATAGCACACTGTTCACAGTGTGTCAAGTAAAATACAGAGGTGATTTTTATGACACTGCTTACAGTTTATGATGATAAACTCAGAAGATATGTTTCACAGACATTCGGAGAGAAAATCCTCAGATACAGTAAAAAGCTTCCTGTCATGTGCAGATTTTCTGATTTTATTATCAGCAACTACACTGAAAGTTATCACATATTTATCTGTGAATGCTTTAAAAACCACGAAATACCTTTTTCAGGCAACAGTGATTTCTACTACAGAGAAACCATTCCTGTCTGCACTGAGATTCTGAATGTTTATGTTCACCGTACTGATCATCTTTCATGCAGGATAGATACGGTCGTAAACACTGCATTTTCAAACGGAAAGAACGTTTATAAATTCCGTTTCTGTGTAACCGGAACATTCAGCGCTGCGGAAAAATGTAATTTCTTCAGATTTATAACTCCATACAGCAAATCATATATCCCTGAAGAAAATCTTTTATCCGAGTACCTCGTTCCGTATCTCAGCAAAGGAAATCTTGATGCTGAAGCAGAAACCATTCTTCAGCTTTACTATCCGGAAGCACTGCAGTCCCCTGTTCCTGTAAACGCAGTTGAGCTTGCACGGAACATGGGATACACAGTCAGAAAAGCAAGGCTTTCAGACAACAATTCAAAACTCGGAAGCATATTCTTTGAAAAGAGGGATATCTGCTGCTGGATTGACGGAAAGCAGGTTATCAGAACTGTTGCTGCAAATACAATCCTTATTGACATTGAAGCACAGCAGGCTCACGGATGCAATGTGAATGATATCATTATTCATGAATGCGTACACGCCTACGAACACTATCTTTTCTACTATCTGCAGAAAATATGTCTCTCAAACAACATGGCTGAGATTCCTGAGTTCGAGGATTATGCTGAATGCACAGCCGATGACAAAACTCTGCAGTGGATAGAACATCAGGCAATTCATCTTTCTCCGAGAATACGTATGCCTCTCGCCCAGACCGCTGTAAAGGCAGCTGAGCTCTACGACAAATACAGCGGAATGCCTGAAACCATTGCTTATGAACGAATAATTGATGAACTTTCAGAATTCTATGACGTTCCCAAGATTACAGCAAGGAACCGACTTGTTGAACTCGGTTATACACATGCTGAAAATATCAGAAGATTTGCAAACGGCAAAGCTGTTCCGGGATTTATTTCATCTGTAAGACTTGAATGGAATCAGACATACACCATCGACTTTATGAAGCTGGTAAATGAATATCAGAGAAATGACGATCTGCGTGAACTTCTCGACAGCGGCCAGTATCTTTATGTTGAAGGCCATCTCTGCCTAAATGATGATAAATACATCTGGATGCGCAATAACTCTCCTTGTCTTTCAGGATACGCAAGAAGCCACATTGATGAATGCTGCATTCTTTTCACATTAATCAATGACTCCGGAACTGACAAATACGTTCCGGGAGTTCTTAACTGCAAAGCCAGACGAGGTGCAAAGAAATTTCTTTATGAGGTTTCCGGAAATGCCGTCGAACAGTTCAAATCAATCCAGAAGATCTTCAAGGAAATGCCTGCTCTGTTCGGTGAAACGCTTACCTACCACATGACCAATATAAACATGACGGTGGAAAAGCTTGCAGAGCTTTCGCTTATGAGTGAAAGAACCATAACAAGAATGAGAAACCCTAAAAACAAGCTTCCTTCACTTGAAAGCATCATCGCTGTCTCCGTTGGACTCAGTCTCTATCCGGAGCTCAGCAGTGATCTTCTTCAGAAAGCTGATGTAAAGCTTCATGCTGATGTTCCGCTTGAAATGTGCTATCAGGTCATGCTGCGCACTATGTACCGTGACAGTATACAGACATGGAACGATTTCCTCTGCAGCAACGGATTTTATCCGCTCAGAGAAGATAAACTCGCCGCCGAGGCATAAATACAGCCAGTCCCGATTAATTTCAGGACTGGCTGTTTTATTTTTTTCTTCTGAAACCGTCATTTTCATGTCACCCTGTTTTTGTGTAATTTCACATTAGTTCGCTTTTAGAAAGTTCACACTTTTGCACAATTTCAACAGTACACACCTCAGCAAATGTAAATTCTCTATACTTCACGTTAGTTCACAGGGTGACACGCCTGCATCATGGTGTGTCACCCTTTTTACTGCTAAAATAATGTCATAAACACCGGAGCTGCTCCTGCAGGGCATCTCAGAGCTTTGGTGTTATATATCAATTAACACGACTGAGACGGGTTATTGCATCAGGATAGGAGTATCTATCAGACGCAGCAGCCCTCTTTTTATCTCCGTTCCGGTGCAGTAACCCCGGCAAACGGAGGTAAAAATGATAATTGACGGAATACATTATTTCAGCAGAAAAGAAATCCAGTTCATGTACGTAAACAAATGCCTTATCTGCTATGATGCTGCCGGGATGAAAAAGATCATCCGTGAAGGTGAACATGGTCTTACTCATGATGTTCTTATTAAAACGCTTCGATTCTACAACAGCGAAACAAAGAAAAAGATGAGAGAGCTTCAGAAGGAATGTATTTCACTTGATGCTGCACTTGAAGCGGACCCTGCTGTGATTAAGGCCTACACAGAAAAATGCTGTGAATCTGCAAAAACGAGTCAGATTCTGCGTGATATTCTGTTTTTTGTATCTACACTTTCCGATAAGGAACAGTGGCTTTTTGAAGAATACTTTCTGAAACAGAGAAAACAGACAGATATTGCTGCAGAGGAAAACATTGGTGTATGTGCTGTTTCAAGACGTATTTCAAGGCTTCAGGAAAAAATAAAAAAATATTATTTCTGCATGTAAAGTTTTGAAGTTCTCATTTCCATGAAATAAATGAAAGGGGGAATAAAAATGACAAAAGAAAAAATGATTGATGCACTGATTATCATCAGCATTCTCGCTGAAAAAATTGCAGAAGAAATCAGTCATGAACAGCGTCCTGCTGAAAAGACAAACCCGCTTATGGAACTTGTAAAAGAAATTATGTCAACGGAGGTCAAATCACATGAAAACAACATTACTTGATGTACTTGCCGCTCTTGGTAAGTTCGTAACAGTTGCAACTGCATGGGCTGAAAACGCTACTGATGCAGAACTCGCAACTTTCACTCAGCTTCCTGCACCGGAAGAAAAAACTGAAAATACTCCTGAACCGGTAAACTTTGAAAAGCTTCGTGCTCTTCTCGCCAGCCTTTCAAGGAAGGGATACACAGTACAGGTAAAGGAGCTTATTTCAAAGTACGGAGCTGACAAGCTGTCTGCTGTAAAACCTGAAAACTATGCAGCACTTATGGCTGATGCGGAGGTGCTTGACAATGCCGGGTAAACACGCTGTTCTCTCAGCATCATCAAGTCACAGATGGATGGCCTGTCCTCCTTCTGCACTGCTCTGTGCTGAGATTGAAGACACTGAAAGTGAATTTGCACTTCAGGGAACGGATGCTCACAGCCTTTGTGAGCACAAGGTTCGTTTAATCATTGGAGAACCATCTGATGATCCTACTGAAAGCCTTAAGTATTTTGACGAGGAAATGTCTGAATGTACAGACTCTTATGCTCAGTATGTTGCTGAAGAAATACAGAAATCAAAGGAGCTTTGTCCTGATCCGGTTGTACTGGTGGAACAGAAACTGGATTTTTCAGAATATGTACCTGACGGATTCGGTACCGGTGACTGTGTTATTGTCGCAGACAGCACTCTTACGATCATCGATTTCAAATATGGTCTCGGTGTTCTTGTTGAAGCTGAAAACAATCCGCAGATGATGCTTTATGCCCTCGGAGCACTTGCTCTTTTTGACGGCATTTACGATATTGATAAAATATCGATGACGATTTTCCAGCCAAGACGTGAAAATATAAGCGTCTTCTGTATTTCAAAAACAGATTTGCTGAAATGGGCTGAAGAAACTCTTAAACCTGCTGCGGAGCTTGCGTCAAAAGGTGAAGGTGAATTCTGCGCCGGGCCGCACTGCATGTTCTGCAAAGTTAAGGCTGCCTGCCGCAAACGTGCTGAGTACAACCTTGAAGTTGCCAGATACGATTTTGAAATGCCTGCATCACTTGAAGACAGCGAGATAGAAATTGTTCTTTCCAGAGCTGACCAGCTTGTTTCCTGGATAAATGATGTTAAGGAATACGCTTTAACTCAGGCGCTTCAGGGAAAGCAGTGGTCTGAATGGAAGGTCGTTGAAGGAAGATCAGTACGCAAATACACAAATGAAGAAGCTGTCATTAATGCTGTTATGCTGACCTTGCTGATACTGAAATGAAAAAAGCTGTCCGCAAGACAGCAAAATCAGTAAAAGATGAGATATCCGCCAACGCTCCTAAACGAACAGGAAAATACGCAAAGAGCTGGAATGCCAAAAAGACTAAGGAAAACAGCCATTCTATTGAGATGACAGTACATTCCAAAGACAGATACCAGCTTGCACATCTTCTTGAAAACGGTCATGCCAAACGCGGCGGTGGTCGTGTATCCGGAAAGCCTCACATAGCTCCGGCAGAGGCACATGGAGAGGAAATGCTTGAAAGATTAATTGAGGAGGCGCTGTCATGACGTATGAACAGATTGCATCCATGATGGAGGAAACGGGACTTCCTTCTGCGTATCATCATTTTGCAGAAGGAGAAAGTCCGAAGCCTCCTTTTTTACTGTATTTGTCTCCGGGAGGGAATACTTTTTCGGCTGACAACAGAATGTATTTCAGCACAAAGAAGCTGAATATAGAACTTTATACTGACGTGAAGAGTCCTGAAACCGAAAATGAGGTCGAGCAGGTTCTGAAACGTGACAATATTTACTATACGAAAAATGAAGTATGGATTGCATCGGAAAAGATGTATGAAATACTGTACGAGATGGAGGTATAACAATGGCTCTTAAGAAAAATAAGGTTAAGTTTGGTCTTACAAATGTTTATTACGCCAGAATTACCGGCTGGAGTGT
>JAZUIH010000120.1:0-26002 GCA_045642145.1 Oscillospiraceae bacterium
TTGTTTTTAAATTCATAAATCTTTCCGTCATTTACTGTATTAATCGCGCAGTAAAGGACGAAGTCAAGAAGGGAAGGAACAACCGGCTCGCATCCTTCGCTTAAGAGGAAGTCCTCAAGATGGTTGTTTGCAAGCGGTGAATACTTAACATAAATCTCACCCACTATGCCAACCTTGATTTTCTTCTCCGTGCTTCTCTTTATCTTTGCAAAGTCATCAAGAATCATCCTGTATGTCTTTGCTGTTCCCATAAATTTGTTCTTAAGAAATTTTTCCTGAAGTATATTCTCCCACTTGTTAAGAACCTTTTCTGATTCACCCGGTACAAGCTCATGTGATCTGCACTGGTTGTACAGAAGCATGAGAATATCCCCGTAGAGAACGGCGTATATGAGCTTGAGAATTATAGGAAGTGTGAGTTTGAAGCCGCCCTCCTTCTCAAGCCCGCTGAAGTTAAGCGAGATTACAGGAACCTGCGGATATTTTTCCTTAAGTGCCTTTCTGAGAAGGTGGATATAGTTTGAAGCTCTGCATCCGCCGCCTGTCTGTGTAAGCATAAGCGCGGTTTTTTCAGGATCATACTTTCCGCTGTTAAGTGCCTCCATAAACTGTCCTATAACGAGAAGAGCAGGATAGCATGTGTCGTTGTGTACGTTTTTAAGGCCTTCATCTATAACAGTCTGAGTTGAAGTTCTCAGAAGCTCCATTTTGTATCCGCTGCTTCTGAGGATGCTGATTATAAGATTAAAATGAATAGGAAGCATGTCAGGTACGAGTATGGTATGTGTTTCCTTCATGCTGTCCGTAAATATCGGGAATTTTGCCAATGAATTCACTCCTTGATTTATGTCTGTGAATTTTTATGCAGGGCTTTGCGGTCGCCCTGCACCTTCGCACAGAAAATTTTTTACTGATTGCATTTACTCAGCAGCGGCCATGAGACTTCTGAGTCTTATCTTTGCTGCGCCGAGATTGCTTATTTCGTCTATCTTGAGCTGGGTATACAGCTTTCCCTTTTCCTCAAGGACGGATCTTATCTCATCAGTTGTGATGGCGTCTATGCCGCAGCCGAAGGATACAAGCTGTACAAGCTGCATGTCAGGCTGCTTTGTAACGTAATCAGCCGCTCTGTACATTCTCGAATGATATGTCCACTGATTGAGTACGTTAAGGTCAGGAGTTTCACCGAGCTCACTTACGCTGTCCTCAGTGACAACTGCCATTCCGAGGCTTGTAATAAGCTTGTTGATGCCGTGATTGATTTCCCTGTCGATGTGATAAGGCCTTCCGGCAAGAACTATAATCATCCTGCCTTCCTCACGGGCCTTTGCAATAATCTCTCCGGCTCTGTCAGAAATTTTCTTTCTGAATTCCGCCATATCTGCAAATCCCTTTTCAAATGCCGCTGCAGCGTCCTTCTTTGAAACACCGTATTTTTTCAGAAGACCTGTCATGACATTGACGATATGTTCTCTTCTGTTAAGATCCATATAAGGGTTTTTGAAATTTTCCTCACTGAGCTCAGGTACATTTGCCTTAAGAAGCTCAGGATAATATGCAACGACAGGACAGTTGTAGTGGTTGTCAGTTTCAGGCTCCTCAAGGTTGTAGCTCATGCACGGATAGAAGATAAAGTCAACGTTCTTCTCAAGAAGGTCCGCGATATGTCCGTGAACAAGCTTGGCAGGATAGCAGACCGTATCCGAAGGAATGGTCTGCTGACCCTTGTAGTACATGTCTCTTGAGCTCTCGTCAGATATAACCACCTCAAAGCCGAGCTCCCTGAAGAAGCCGCTCCACAGCGGAAGCTGCTCGAAGTAGCTGAGCACCATAGGGATACCAATCCTTGCCTTAGGTGTTCCGGCAGGCTTAAGCTCAGTTTTCATAATAAGGTCGTACTTGTATTCGTACAGGCAGAAGCCCTCAGCTGTTCTCTTTTTGCCTGCACCCTTCTCGCACTTGTTTCCTGAAATGTGCTTTTCGCCGTTTGCGAACGTTACCATGTTGAGATTGCACTTTGCAGTACAGCCTCCGCACTGGAATGCCTTGGATGTATAGGAGAAGTTCTGTACCTCATCTCTGCTGAGAATATCTGATTTTCCTTCTGAGTGCTCCTTTGCGTAAAGTGCCGCACCAAGTGCGCCCATAAGGCCTGCAACTGCAGGACGTGTAACGTTTCTTCCGAGTTCCATTTCAAATGAACGGAGAACAGCGTCATTGAGGAAGGTACCGCCCTGAACAACTATGTTCTGTCCGAGGTCAGAAGGTGACTTTGCACGGATAACCTTGTAAATCGCATTTTTGATAATTGATGAGGAAAGTCCTGCGGAGATATCCTCAACTGTAGCACCGTCCTTCTGAGCCTGCTTTACGCTTGAATTCATAAACACAGTACATCTTGAACCAAGGTCAACCGGGTTTTCAGCAAAGAGTCCCAGCTCTGAGAAACGGGCGATATCATAACCGAGTGCCTGTGCAAATGTCTGGATAAATGAACCGCAGCCTGAGGAACACGCTTCGTTGAGCATGATGCTGTCGATGGCACCGTTCTTTATCTTGAAGCACTTGATGTCCTGACCGCCGATATCTATGATAAAATCAACCTCAGGGCAGAAGAATGCAGCCGCTCTGTAGTGTGCAACTGTTTCAACTATACCGTGGTCAATATGAAGTCCCGCCTTTATAAGCTCTTCACCGTAGCCTGTAACCGCAGACCCGGCAATGTTTATTCTGTCGCCTGAAAGCTCATATATTTCCTTAAGCTTTTTTGAAATTCTGTCAAGAGGCTGTCCCTTGTTTGACGCATAGTACTGATAGAGAAGCTTTCCGTCAGGAGTTATGAGAACCATCTTTGTGGTTGTTGAACCCGCATCTATGCCAAGGTAGGCATCCCCTGTGTATTTTTCTATCTCCTCATACTTAAGATCATTTTTGCTGTGTCTCTCAGTAAACTTTTCGTACTCAGCCCTGTCTGCAAAAAGTCTTTCGCCTGTTACAACATTTTCAGAAGCCTTTGCCTCTGAAATTTTCTTCAGTATCTCATCGGCTGTGAGGTATTCATCAGTGCTGTTTCCTGCAAAAAGTGCTGAGCCGTATGCTACAAATACAGGAGCCTCCTCCGGGAAGCATGCTGTTTTTTCATCAAGCTTCAGAGTCTTTACGAAGGCACTGCGGAGTCCCTGCTGGAAGAACAGAGGACCGCCGAGGAAGAGAACGTTTCCTTCTATCTTTCTTCCCTGTGAAAGTCCCGCAACAGTCTGGTCAACAACGGCCTGGAAAATACTTGCCGAAATATCCTCACGCTTTGCACCCTGATTGAGAAGAGGCTGGATGTCTGACTTGGCAAATACACCGCATCTTGAAGCGATAGGGTATATCTTCTCAGCAGAAAGCGCAAGTCTGTCAAGCTCATCAGTTGTGATTCCGAGGAGAGTAGCCATCTGGTCAATGAACGCACCTGTACCGCCTGCACATGAGCCGTTCATTCGCTGCTCAACACCGCCTGTGAAGAAGATAATCTTTGCGTCTTCACCGCCGAGCTCGATAACAACGTCCGTATCAGGATAGCTTTCCTTCACCGCGATAAAAGCCGCATTTACCTCCTGTACAAAAGGAAGTTCAGCAGCATTTGCAAGTCCGAGACCTGCCGAACCGGTAATCGCAAGTCTGAATGAAGCATCCGGATATTCATTTTTTATTATTTCTATCTGTTCAGCAACAGTTTCCCTTACCTTTGAAAAATGGCGCTGATACTTTGAGTAAACTATTGTTTTGCTGTCGTCCGTAATAACCGTCTTTACGGTCGTTGAACCTACATCTATTCCTAAAGAATAATTCATCTGGTTACCTCTTTACAATAATAGTGATTATCAGTCTTCTTTTGACATTCATTATAATTATAGCACTAAACAACTGTGTTTTAAAGTATTTCCATCAAATTTTCATACTCTGTAAATTTGCTTTTATCATATTTCTGTGTTATCATAAAAAATATACAAAAGAAAAAGCAGGTGAAAAAAATGAAAACATCTTATTTTAATTTCACTACAGGTAAAATAAAAAACGGAGCCTCATTCCGCATAGTACAGCTCTCTGATCTTCATAAAAAAACTTTCGGTGAAAACAATATACTTCTTTCTGACTGTGTAAGGTCGCTCAGTCCGGACTGCATAATGATAACCGGGGACATGACAAGCCGCTCGGTAAAAAACATCAGCAGTCTCCGTCCTCTTCTTGATGCCCTTGGCAGAACCGCACCGGTTTACTACTCTCTCGGCAATCATGAAACCGACATGGCATCAGTTAATCCTGAGCTTCACAGCGAGCTCATGGAATGCATAAGCAGCAGCTGCATACTGCTTGACAACAGAAGTGAATACATACAGAACGAAAACCTGAAAATCAAAGTTTCAGGTCTTACCATATATCAGGAATGCTACAAGAAGGACGGTCACTACCGTAACCTGAGGAAACTCACAGCGGAAGATGTCAGAACACTTCTGCAGACAGAACCGGAGCCTGACTGCATCAGTATTCTCCTGGCACACAACCCGATGTTTCTTGACGCATACGCAGGATACGGCCCGGACATCGTCCTCTCGGGACACGTGCACGGCGGCTGTGTAAGGCTTCCTCTGGTCGGAGGAATTCTGTCCCCTGAAAGAAAGTTCTTCCCGAAATACTGCTCAGGGCTCTACACACAGGGGAACACTTCAATGATAGTTTCATGCGGACTCGGAAAATTCAGAATGTTCAATCCGTCAGAGATAACCGTTACTGACCTGAGATAACGGAAACCATGGTGACACTGTTACCGCAAAAAACGGCGCATCCGGACTGCATGCAGCAGTTCCGGAGCGCCGTTTTTCAAAGCTCTGTGCTGTTATATCATATAAAAATATTTTTTTCATATGATATATGTATTATGAAGAATATCAGTTTTCGTCGTTTTCCGGTGTATCTTCAGTTTCCTCGTCATCAGGCACTGTATCCTCCTCGATGACTTCATTCATTTCCTCTTCGGAAGCCCTCTGCTCTTCAGCAAGGAGCTCTTCATCAGAAGGAGTTTCAACAGCTTCTATCTCAGCTGTTTCGTCATGCTCTGCACGTGTAAATGTAACAACGCGGTCTTCGCCGTCAACTCTCATTACCTTGACACCTGTTGCATAACGGCCCATTATTCTGATATCGCTTGTTCTGATTCTGATAACTACACCGTCAAGTGAGATAAGGATGATATCATCTGTTTCGTCAACAACCTTGATTCCGCAGACATAGCCCTTTTCTTCGGAAACCTTGTAGTTAAGAAGACCATAACCGCCTCTGTTCTGAATACGGTATGCTGAAAGCTCAGCTCTTCTTCCGAGACCCTTGTCAGATACAGTTAGAACTGTTGCGCCTTCACGAACTCTTGCGATGGAAACAACGTAGTCTCCCTCACGAAGCTTAATAGCCTTTACGCCGTGAGCTGATCTTGAAAGCGGACGGACAGTGGTTTCATCTATTCTGATTGCCATACCGTTTCTTGTGGCAACAAGGAGATGTGCATTGCCTTCTGTCATGCGTACGCCGGCAATCTCATCGCCCTCGTCAAGACCGATGGCAATAAGACCGTTCTTGCGGACGTTTTTATATGCAGAGAGATTTGTTCTCTTGATCTTACCGTTCTTTGTAACGAGAATAAGGAACTTGCTCTCGTCAAAGTCTGAGGTTCTGATCATGGCCGCAATCTTTTCATCCTCCTGAAGCGGGAGAAGATTTACTGCGTTAAGACCTCTTGAAGCCTTTGAACCCTCAGGAATCTCATAGCACTTGAGCTTGTACATTACACCCTTGTTTGTTATGAAGAGGATATTGTCGTGGGTTGAAGCTATAAACATTTCGTTTACAACGTCCTCCTCACGCTGCTTCATACCGATAACACCCTTGCCTCCGCGCTTCTGGGTCTTGTATGCATCAAGAGCCATACGCTTGATATAGCCGATGTTTGTATATGTAACAACGTTGTCCTCAACAGGAATAAGATCCTCAATATCAACCTCACCGCTGACATTTTCAATCTTTGTACGTCTCTCATCATTGAACTTCTTTCTGATTTCAGCAAGCTCTTCCCTGATAATTTCCTTTACCTTGCCTTCATCAGCGAGAATTCCCTCGTACTCTGCAATCTTAAGGTTGAGAGCAGCGAGTTCATCGATAATCTTCTGTCTTTCCATGTTTGAGAGCTGATAGAGCTGCATTCTTGCAATCGCTTCAGCCTGAATGTCATCAAGTCCGAATCTCTTACAGAGTCTTTCCTTGATTTCGGTAATGTTTCTTGAACTGCGGCAGATTCTGATAACTTCGTCAATGTTGTCTGCTGCAATAACGAGACCTTCGAGAATATGGGCTCTTTCCTTAGCCTTGCGGAGATCGAAGAGTGTTCTCTTTGTGATTACTTCCATCTGGAACTCAAGATACTTTTCAAGCATCTGCTTGAGTGTAAGAATCTTAGGCTCACCGTTTACAAGAGCAAGCAGGATAACACCGACTGTGTCCTGAAGCTGTGTGTATGAGTAGAGCTTGTTGAGAACTATCTGAGGAACTGCATCCTTCTTAAGCTCGATAACAATTCTCATACCTTCACGGTCAGATTCATCCCTGATTGTGTGAATGCCTTCAATTCTCTTGTCCTTGACAAGGTTTGCGATATTTTCAATGAGTCTTGCCTTGTTTACCATGTAAGGAATCTCTGTAACAATGATACAGTTTCTTCCCTTTATCTCCTCAATCTCTGTCTGTGCCCTGAGAATAATCTTGCCGCGGCCTGTTCCGTATGCGGCTCTCATTCCTGCACGGCCCATGATTACGCCGCCTGTAGGGAAGTCAGGTGCCTTGATGAATTCCATGATTTCATCAAGAGTACAGTCAGGATTGTCTATGAGAAGACTGATACCGTCAATTACCTCACCAAGATTGTGAGGAGGTATGTTGGTAGCCATACCTACGGCAATACCAACTGATCCGTTTACAAGAAGGTTAGGAAATCTTGACGGAAGTACAACAGGCTCCTTGAGTCTGTCATCGTAGTTTGATGTATACGGAATTGTTTCCTTGTTGATGTCCGTGAGCATTTCCACAGCCATCTTTGTCATCTTTGCTTCAGTATAACGGTAAGCAGCCGGCGGGTCACCGTCGACACTACCGAAGTTTCCGTGACCGTCTACAAGAGGATATCTTAATGAAAACTTCTGGGCAAGTCTTACAAGTGCATCGTAAACAGATGAGTCACCGTGAGGGTGATAACGACCAAGTACGGCACCAACTGTATCGGCACACTTTCTGTAGGCTTTGTCAGGTGTAAGTCCGTTTTCATGAAGCGTGTAGAGAATTCTTCTGTGTACAGGCTTGAGTCCGTCCCTGACATCAGGCAGAGCACGTGAAACAATTACAGACATTGAGTAGTCAAGAAATGATTTTTCCATTTCACTTTCAATGTTTCTCTGAATTATTTTTGTATTGCTGTTGGCAACTTCAAAATCCACCTTTTATCAATTCCTTTCCTCTGTAAATTTAGCTTTTCTGAAGCTTTCAGTTATTATTTTTTTCTCATCTTCACTGAAAATATTTTTCGGTATAACATAAAACATTCTCTTTACAAGATAAATGATATAGTAATCCTTTTTTTCAAGAATTCTGACGTTATCAAGCTTAAAGTCGATAACGGTCTTAACCGTTCCCGCAGGAGTAAGCTCCTCTGTTTCAGCAAAGAAATCATCCTCTTCGCTGCCTGTCTCAGAAGCAGAGGCTTCATCTGACTTTTCCTCCGCATCCTCAGCCATCCCGTCATCCGTTTCAGGCTGGTCTGCAAATTCGGTTGTGCATATGCTTATGCTGCTTTCAAAAATCTCGCAGGCGTATCTGTCGCCCTCAATGCCCTGAATGGAGCTCATGAGATTCTTTTTTATCATCATGGTGTTAAGCCATATGCCTGCAGTCAGAAAAATGCAGACAATGATAATCAGCATGCAGGCTGAATTGCCCGGATCCCTGATAAGAGGAGGAATATATGATATTCCTATCAGAGAAAATGCGCATGTCATGAGTATGTTCTTCGGATATGAAAACTTCTTCTGGAAGTCAGTGAATGCATTTCCGAACATCCCGGTTCCTATGCTGTATTCTTTTGAAACTAATGGTTTCTCGTTCATTTTATATTCCTTTTAGCACTGATGCATCAGATATCAAGATTCTGAACATACTTCGCGTTCTTTTCGATAAATTCTCTTCTCGGAGCAACCTTGTCACCCATGAGAATTGTAAAGATTTCATCAGCTCTCATTGCGTCTTCCATGCTGATTTTTATCATGGTTCTTGTCTCAGGATTCATTGTAGTCTCCCAGAGCTGCTCAGCGTCCATTTCACCGAGACCTTTGTATCGCTGAACTTCAACCTTTCCGTTTCCTCCGTCAGCTTCAAACTCGGCAATGTACTGGTCTCTCTCAGGATCGGAGAAGGCATACTTGAACTTCTTGCCCTTTGAAATCTTGAAGAGAGGAGGCTGTGCGATATATATGTTTCCGTTTGTTATAAGCGGACGCATGAATCTGAAGAAGAAAGTCAGAAGGAGAGTTCTGATGTGTGAACCGTCGACATCGGCATCGGCCATGATAATAACCTTGCCGTAACGGAGCTTTGTGATATCAAAGTCCTCACCGATACTTGTACCGAGTGCTGTTACAACAGGCATAAGCTTTTCATTGCCGTAAACCTTGTCGATTCTTGCCTTTTCAACGTTGAGCATCTTACCCCAGAGAGGAAGGATAGCCTGATATCTTCTGTCTCTTCCCTCCTTGGCAGAGCCGCCCGCAGAGTCTCCCTCGACGATGTATATTTCTGTGAATTCGATGTCTCTTTCAGAGCAGTCAGCAAGCTTGCCCGGAAGTGATGCGCTTTCAAGTGCATTCTTTCTTCTTGTAAGCTCACGTGCCTTCTTGGCTGCCTCTCTGGCTCTGAGAGCAGCAACGCTCTTGTCAAATATGGTTCTTGCAACAACCGGATTTGCCTCGAGGTAATCCATAAGCTTCTCGTTTACAAGGTTTTCAACGAAAGGCTTTACTGAAGGATTTCCGAGACGGCCCTTTGTCTGTCCCTCGAACTCACATTCTCTGAGACGTACTGAAACTATGGCTGTAAGACCTTCGCGGACGTCATCTCCGAGAAGTCTGTCGCCGTCCTTGAGAAGACCGAACTTTTTGCCGTACTCGTTGATAACCTTAAGAAGAGCGTTCTTGAAGCCCGTTTCATGAGTACCGCCGTCTATGGTATGAATATTGTTTGCAAAAGAGAGAACAACAGCGTTGTAGCTGTCATTGTACTGGAGTGCTATCTCGGCAGTTGATGATTCATCGGCACCTGAAATGTAGATTACCTCATCTGAGAGCACCTCAAGACCCTTGGTTCTGTGAATATGCTCAACAAACTGTCTGATACCGCCTTCGTAGTGAAGAACCTCTGATACAGGATTTTCCTCATCGCGGAGGTCGGAGATAACAATCTTTACACCGGCATTGAGAAATGCCTGTTCACGGAGTCTCTTGAGAAGTATCTCATAGTCATACTCAGTTGTTTCGGAAAATATCTCAGCGTCAGCCTTGAAACGTACCATTGTACCTGTCTCAGTGGTTTCACCGATAATTTTGAGCTCCTCTTCGTAGTTACCCCTGTCAAAGTGCTGGAAAAATACATTCTTTCCGTTTTTGATTGTAATTTCGAGCCATTCTGAAAGAGCGTTAACAACTGAGGCACCAACACCGTGAAGACCGCCTGATACTGAGTATCCGCCGCCGCCGAACTTACCTCCGGCATGAAGCACTGTATATACAACCGTAGCTGCTGAAATGCCTTCAGTAGGATGAATACCTGTAGGAATACCACGTCCGTTATCGGATACACGGATGATATTGTCAGGAAGTATATCGACCTTTATCTCGCTGCAGAAGCCTGCAAGAGCCTCGTCAATGGAGTTGTCAACGATTTCGTATACGAGGTGATGAAGACCTCTCGGACCTGTTGATCCGATGTACATGCCCGGACGCTTTCTTACGGCCTCCAGACCTTCAAGAACCTGTATTTCATTTTCAGTATATTCTTCTGATTCAGGTCTTACTATTGACTCAAGTTCAATGTTTTCATTTTCAGCCAACTTTTTATCCTCCTTCTGCTATATACTTTTTTCTGCCCGTTTAAGCAGAGATGCCGCTGATATCTGCGAGATATAAACCCTGTCCCCGGTTTTTCCGTCACTGCAGACAATGAAGCTCTTCGGCATTTCATATGATACGTTGATGATGTTTCCGTCCGCGGTGGACTTTTTCAGAAATTCTCTTGTATCATTTCCGAGCGAAGTATTTTCTATATCAAATATTCCGATAATCCCTTTATCATTTACTGTTATATCATTTCCAAGATGGATATACATAGCTAATTTTCCTCATCAGGTTTCCTGATTCTGCCCTCATGCATCTCAAAAATACTGTCACAGCTGTGAATAACAGCCCTGTGATTGCAGGTAGTTATAAAAACCTGCATATTTTCGATAATGCTGCAGACAAACTTCTGACGGCTTTCATCAAGCTCACCCATTACGTCATCCAGAAGAATAACAGGGGATTCCTTTTTCTCCTCACTGTATATCTGTGCCTGGGCAAGACGCATAACAAGAGCAGTACTCTTCTGCTGCCCCTGGGAACCGTATTCCTTTACACTCAGTCCGTTTATCTTCAGCGAAATATCATCGCGGCCGGCACCTGTGTGGGTGTAGCCGAGTCTGATATCGTCGTTTATGCTGCTTTTCAGCCTGCTGTAGTAGATATCTGTCATGGTGCTGTCCGGAAACTCCGGATACGCAAAATCAGCCGGAAAAATATTTGACTGGTACGACACTGTCAGTGTCTCTGCACCTCCTGCTATGCGGCTGTACAGCTCACTGCAGCATTCACTCAGTCTGTCAGCATACTGCTTTCGCATCAGGGAAATATACGAACCTGCAGCTGCAAGCTGTCTGTCCCATATATCAAGACTTTCGGCAGTATCCCTTCCGGCAGTAATATTTTTTATCACAGCATTTCGCTGTGCTGTAAGCTGGTCAAACTTTCTTATGTAGCTCATTGAACGTGGCTTAAGCTGTGAGTAGCACAGGTCAATGAAGCTTCTTCTTCTCTCGGGAGTTCCCCTTATCAGGTCAATGTCGTCCGGAAGAAAGGCAACGCACTTGAAGTTCTCAAACAGTGCACTGTTGTTTTTCTGGGCAACCCCGTTGAGGGTTATAAGCTTGTTTTTCAGGTTTCTGCGGACCATACGGTAATTGATTTCCTGAGTCCTTACCTCATCCTGAAAAGTAATTTTTATGTCAAACTCATCTTCATCGAAGGCGAGATAGTCCCTTTCCTTCGTACTGCGGAAGCTTCTGCAGCCTGTTGATATCCACAGAGCCTCAAGAAGATTCGTTTTTCCCTGGGCATTCTGTCCGTATATAATATTGAAGTTTTTTCCGGGAGTGATATCTATTTCCTTAAGATTTCTGAATCCCGAAACTGTAATTCCTGTTATATACATAACACCTTACTGAACGTTTATTACCAGTCCGTCAAACTCAACTGTATCACCCGGACGGACTTTCTTTCCTCTCATTGTGCAGACTTCACCGTTAAACAAAACCTCACCGTTCTGTACTGCTTCCTTGGCCTCGCCGCCTGTCTGGACAGCACCGGCAAACTTAAGGAGAGAATCAAGCTTTATAAACTCAGTTGTTATTGAGATGTCTGTTTTTTTCATAGCTGCTTTTCCTCTTTACTTTCTGAGCTGGATAGGCATAAGCAGATACATAAAGCTGTCGCCTGTAACAGGAACAATCTTTACCGGTCTGTTTGATGCAAGAAGCTGTATTTTTATCCTGTCTGCCTCACATGCTCTGAGGGCATCGAGCAGGAACTTGTTGTTAAAGCCGATTTCCACCGCTTCGCCGTTAACCTCAGCAGGGATTGAATCGCTGATTCTGCCTATGCTTGTCCTGCAGTCAATGCTGAGAGAGCCTTCGTCAAACACGCAGCGTACAGGACACTTGTTCTTTTCATTGATGAGAAGCGAGCATCTCTCGATACTGTCAGCAAATTCCCTTGTTTTTATAATTACTTCAGTTTTGAATTCAGTAGGAAGACTTGCCCTGTAGTTGTGGAACTCACCCTCAAGAAGTCGTGAAACAACGTGATATCCTGATATTTCAAAAATAATCTGCTTGGAATTTGTGTATATGCAGCACATCTCTTCAGGCTTTTCGTCATTATTTTCATCCTGTGAGCCTTCAGCCTTTGAAGAATCGCCCTTTGCAAGAAGCTTTGAGATTTCGTTGAGTGTCTTGGAAGGAACAACGAAATTTATCTTTTCCGTTGTCTTTACCTGTTCCGTTCTTATGGCGAGTCTGAAACCGTCGATGGCAACCATACGGAATATTCCGTCCTCCATATCAAAAAGCTCACCTGTAAGAATAGGCTTGTTGTCACTGACTGAAACGGCATGATTGGTGTGTTCAATCATGTTTTTGAGAATGTACTGCGGAACTTCTATGCCGTTCTCGTTAACTATCTCCGGAAAATCAGGATATTCGGCTGCGGGAATGGCAGAAATGTCATAGGTAGTTGTACCGCCTGCGATGTTAACGTTAAGCATTTCGTCAATTGTGACAGTAAGCTCATCTGCAGACATCCTGCGGATAATTTCACTGAAAAGACGTGAGTTAACAACAAGTTCACCTGAATCTTCAGTAATTACGTCCAGTGTTGTCTGAATTCCGAGTTCAAGATCGTATCCGGTTACCTCGAGCTGATTTTCGGTAAGTCTCAGTCTGATACCTTCAAGAGCAGGAATGTTTGATTTTGCAGGAACTGCTCTCGATACACTGGTAATAGCTTCGTGTAATCTGTTTTTATTGCATGTAAATTTCATCTTTTAACATGGCCTTTCTTATGAAAGGAGAGTTAACTCCCTGTTTTAATTAATAATAAAAAATAATTTAAAAAGGTTAACAGCCGTAGCAGTAGGGGACGTTAATTTGTTTAAATGTGTGTTAACTGACGTTCCTGCGCGGTTAACGCCTCAACACAGTGCATGTTGACGGCTGTTTGCTTTTCGTTGATAAAATAATCCGGGTTAAATTGTTTGAATTATGTTGAGTTAAAAAGGAAAATCTGTTGAATGATTTTGTGAAAACTCCGGCTTTTAACATTGTAACGTTAACACGTGTGTTATAAAGTTCAGGTTAACTGTAGAAAACTGTGTTGATATATCTGAAGTTAACCTGTCCGAGTCAGGAAATGCGGAAAATGAAAAGTTTAACAAATTTTCAACAGGTGTTGAAAATGATGTTGAAAATTTGTTAGGGAGATGTTTATTTACCCTTGTCACGGATATTTTTAATGATATCATCTACCATTTCACGCAGACTTGCGTCCTTTTTCAGGTTGTGTTCAACACTGTTAACGGCATATACTATAGTAGAGTGGTCACGTCCGCCGAATTCGGTTCCGATAGCCATGAGTGACATCTGTGTGATTTCCCTGACAACGTATATTGCAATCTTGCGTGCGTTTGATATCTGTGCTGAACGCTTGTTTGATCTTATGTCGTCAGGAGTTACGCCGTATACATTTGCAACCTCGCCGATAATCTTTTCAACTGTTATCGGGATAGGCTGGTCATCGTTGAGAATATCGCGTATTACGCTCTGTGCCATAGCCATTGTCGGAGGACTTCCGGCAAGGTGCTTTAATGCCTTGAGCTTCTTAACTGCGCCTTCAAGCTGACGGATGTTTGTCTTGAGTCTGTTCGCAATGAATTCTGAAACTTCATCAGGAAGATTCAGGTCGAGCAGCTCTGCTTTTCTTTTTATAATAGCAATTCTTGTTTCAAAGTCCGGAGTTGAGATATCTGCAATAAGACCCCATTCAAATCTTGTTCTGATTCTGTCCTCGAGAGTTTTTATATCCTTCGGAGGCTTGTCTGAAGTGAGAACAATCTGTCTGCCGTCCTGATGGAGTTCATTGAATGTGTGGAAGAATTCCTCCTGGGTACTTTCCTTGCCGGCAATGAACTGAACGTCATCGACGAGGAGTACATCGGCACTGCGGTACTTTTCGTGGAATGTGGTTGTTTCCTTTTTCATCTTGATGGCATCAATGAGTTCGTTTGAAAAGGTTTCGCCTGTTACATATATAATGTTTATTCCTGGTCTTCTTCTTTTCATCTCATTGGCGATGGCAGTGAGCAGATGTGTCTTTCCGAGTCCGCTCGGACCGTAGATGAACAGCGGGTTATATGTGCTTCCGTTGTTGTCCTTGGCTACTGCGGTACATGCTGCATATGCAAATTCGTTTGACTTGCCTACTATAAATGTATCAAATGTATAGTCGTATTCTGCACCCTCGAAACTCTTTTCGAGTTCTCTGCTCATAGTATCGATGTTCGCAATGTTAACTTTTGCTGCAGAATTCTGCTTGTCCTGGGTTGTGACTACTATCTCGGCGTCGATTCCTGTGATTTCAAAAAAAGCCTGCCTGAACATTGCTTCGTAGTTGTTAACGAATGTATCTTTCTGAAAATCTGTTGCCAGGAAAAGTGTGAGCTGTTTTCCATCGAATCCCCTTGTTTCGATTGGCTTGATCCAGAGTCCGTATGCTGTTTCCTGAACTGCTCCTGAATCAAGACAGTGCTTTTTGACTTTTTCGAAAAGTTCCTCAAAGCTGAAGGAGTTGTCGGGCATTGTCTTTATCCTCCTGTATATTTTTTCCGTTTTTCCCTGTGAAAAATTCCGGTTGTTTGTCAGCGCCGCTGTTAACAGGACGCAATTACAATTGTTAACATTATAACATAATTTCCTGAGGAATTCAAGTTAACATATATGACAGATTTTTGTCCGCAGGCGGACATTTTTTCAGTTTTGGGGAGAAAAATCCGTTAACGGACCGGATGCCGGGAAATCAGAGATGCGGTTAACGGAAAAACTTTATGCAATTGTGTTATATAGTATAGTTTTTCAGCACTGTAATTGTGGGATTGATACATTAATTTTAAAAATTTATAAAAAGACTTGACACAGACAATTGTATTGGGATATAATTTATTATTGCAGGGTTATGTTATTTATTCATTATTCATTTTTCGTATGAATTCTATGATAAGCTGCTTATTGTGGTTTACTGCTGAATAAAAACTGTAGGGCACACCGACCGGGTGCCTTGTATATCAATTTAAGACACTGGAGGTAATAGTAATGAAAAGAACTTATCAGCCTAAGAAGCTTCACAGAAAGAAGGAGCACGGTTTCAGAAAGAGAATGTCTACAGCTAACGGACGCAAGGTTCTCGCAAGAAGACGTTTAAAGGGCAGAGCAAAGCTCTCTCACTAATTTTTGTTTTTTAAGCTTGTCTGCAGCGGATATCCGCTGCGGCAGCAAAAAATTTATTAACTATGTCAGAGAAGGCCACAATGATTTTATTTTGTGGTCTATTTAATTAAGAAAACATATTTTTATGGTTTATACTGAGGTATTAAATAAAAACAAGGATTTTCTGAATCTGTATCACAGGGGGAAGTCAATAGTCTCAAAGGCTGTTGTAATCTACTTTAAACCGAACGGACTTCCATGCAACAGATTCGGTATAACAGCGGGGAAAAAAGTCGGAAACGCTGTTATGAGAAATCGGGCAAAAAGAATAATAAGACAGGCTTATCGTGAAAATGAACTTTTGTTTCCACTGGGCATAGATATCGTAATTGTTGCCAGAAGATACGCGGCAGAGGTTAAGGAAGACTATATTGACAGCTTCATTAAAAATCAGGCTGCCGGTCAGATTGAAGAATATCTGGCTTCCCTGGAGGAGACAAGCAAATGAAAACTTTTATAGTAAAGTTATATCTGTTTCCAGTCAGGTTTTACCGGAAATTTATTTCCCCTCTTACACCACCCTGCTGCCGTTTTACTCCTACATGTTCGGCCTACGCTCTTGAGGCGGTCGAAAAATTTGGCATTATAAAGGGAACAGCTCTTGCGGCATGGCGCATCCTCAGATGCAATCCGTTCTGCGAAGGCGGCATAGACAATGTTCCTGAGGAGTTTAGATTTGTAAAGATAAAAAAACAAAATGGAGGAGATAAAACTTGAGAATTTTAGGTTATCCGCTTGGATGGATAATGTACGGCATCTATACCTTCTGTAAGAGCTACGGATTATCACTTATCATATTTGCCATACTTACGAAGGCGATTCTTCTGCCGCTTAATATAAAAAGCCAGCAGAGCGCGGCAAAGACAAGGGCACTTAACCCTAAGCTCGAAAAAATCAGAAAAAGCTTCGCAAACAATCCGCAGCGTATGCAGGAGGAGCAGCTGAAGCTTCAGTCAGAAGAGGGTGTAAACCCTATGGCCGGATGTCTCCCGGCACTTATCCAGTTTCCTATTCTCTTTGGTATCGTAGACGTTGTTTACAAGCCGCTTAAGCACATTCTCAGAATGAGTAATGATACAATTACAAAGGCATCAGAGATACTCGGAAATATTCCGGGACTTGATATTTCAAAGACAGACCTCTCGGTAAGCTACCGCGAGCTTAATATTATCAAGTATGCGTCAGATCCTGAGTACAGCAGGTATTTTTCTGAACTTGGTTCAGATTTTATCTCAAAGATAACAGACTTCAATGCTCACAATCAGTTCCTCGGTTTTATCAACCTCGGAACAAAGGCTGATCTTCATCCTGAGGTATGGACAGCAGGTGCGGTTGCACTTGTAATTATTCCTGTTCTTTCAGGTCTTGTAAATCTCGCTACAACATTTATTTCACAGATGCATCAGAAGAAGACAAATCCGGCTATGGCTACAATGGGAAGCATGAACG
The DNA here is from genome assembly GCA_045642145.1 of Oscillospiraceae bacterium. GTDB lineage: Bacteria > Bacillota > Clostridia > Oscillospirales > Ruminococcaceae > HUN007. The sequence goes on from JAZUIH010000120.1 coordinate 16,928, forward strand.
CCATGATGTACGGTATGTCAATATTCTACATATGGTTCTCTTTCTCAATTCCTTCAGGTGCTGCTTTCTACTGGACAGTTTCAGGTTTAATCGGACTTATCCAGATGGTGGCATTCAACAACTACTACACGGCTGAAAGATGCGAGGCGCTTCTCGAGGCAGACAAGGCAAAGAACAAAAACAAAAAGCCTGGTTTCATGCAGAAGCTTATGGAACAGCAGCAGGAAATGCTTGCTGCGCAGAACGGCACTTCTTCATATTCAGGAACTGCTGCAAAGGCACGCGGTGATCTTTCAAAGGCTGAATACAATGAGAAGAGCAGAAAAGCAATTAACGAAGCAAGAAAGGTTATCGACGTAAAGTATGCCGACGAAGGTCCGGAGGATGATTTCCTTGAGGCCGCAAGAAGACGTATGGCTCAGAAATACGGCGATGACACAGAATAAAATTTACTTTTAATTAATAAAAAGGAGTGATTGAAATGAAAAACGTATTTGTCGGAAAAACAGTTGAAGAGGCAAAAATGAACGCAGCTGAATCATTTGGTGTATCAGCTGATGAAATCAGATTTACAGTTCTTGAGGAACCTAAGAAGGGTTTCCTTGGAATTATGAAGGGCGAAGCAAAGGTAGAGGCTGAGTACACACCAGCTGAAGCACCGTCAGCACCTTCAGTTGCTGAGGAAGTCAGGGAGGCTGCCCCTGCAGAGATTTCTGCGGAAGAAACTGCTGTATCTGATAAGGAAAAGTTTGAAGGAAGCAAGGCTGAAGCAGCTGTTCAGTATATTTTTAATATATTTGACAAGATGGGTGTCAAAGCTGAATATTCCTATGAGGAAACTGAAGACGGAGTAATTATTAATCTCGACAGTGAAGATACAAGCTTTATAATCGGCAGAAGAGGCGAAAACCTCGATGCTATCCAGTATCTTGCATCAATGTTCTGCAACAGACTCGATGACGAATACTACAGAGTAGTTCTTGACAGCAACGGATACAGGGAAAAGAGAAAGAAGACTCTTGAGGATCTCGCAAAGAAGATTGCCAAGAACGTTCTCAGATCAGGCCGTTCAACAGTTCTTGAACCGATGAACCCATATGAGAGAAGAATCATTCACTCAATGATTTCTGAAATAGAAGGTGTTTCATCACGTTCTGTTGGTGAGGAACCGTACAGAAAGATTATCATTTCTTCACTCGTAAAGAAGGAACACAGACACGGCGACAAGCGCGGCGGAAGAGGCGGACGCAGAGGCGGCGGTGACAGAAAGAACAGAAACTTCGAACCAAGATCACTTGACCTCAAGACAAGCTTCGAAAAGGACTATAAGAAACCAAAGCCGGAGGATGATCTCAAGGCTGGTCTCTACGGAAAAATCGAAATATAATAATCAGGTTTCCCCGGTGAAGTTTTCACCGGGGAAATATTGTAAACGCAATAAAATCATATAGTGAAAGCCGGTTCCGGCTTTCACTGTAATTTAGTCTAAGGAAGGTGCAAAACTAATTATGTCAACAGTAGCTGCAATATCGACACCTAATGCTGTGGGCGGAATATCAGTAATCAGAATTTCAGGCAGCGGGGCCCTTGAGATATCTGACAGAGTATTCAGAGCGTTCAGCGGAAAAAAAGTTACTGAAATGGAAGGCTACACATGTGCGTACGGCGAAATTTCAGAAAACGGTGAAAAACTTGATGATGTGGTTCTGACAGTATTCCGTGCACCAAAAAGCTATACCGGCGAGGATGTGGCAGAGATATCATGTCACGGAGGCATGTACATAACAAGACAGGTACTGAGACTTGTTCTTGCGGCAGGTGCTGAGCTTGCCGAACCGGGTGAGTTTACGAAGAGGGCATTTCTCAACGGAAAGATGTCTCTTACACAGGCTGAGGCTGTTATGGACGTTATCTCTTCAACCGGAAAAAATGAACTCAGATTTGCAGTTGCACTTAAGGACGGTGCGATGTTCAGAAGAATTACTTCAGTAAGGGAAAAACTCATAAAGAGTCTCGGTGATCTTGCAGCTTGGGCTGATTATCCTGAGGAGGAAGACATTCCTTTTGTTGACCCTGTGGTTCTTGAAGCAGATCTTGTGAATATCAGGGCTGATCTTATGAAGCTTTCATCGACCTATGACTACGGAAAGATAATAAGGGACGGTATCAATACAGTTATCGTGGGCAGGCCGAATGTCGGAAAGTCAACACTTATGAACTGTCTGAGCGGTTATGAGCGAAGCATTGTCACAAACATTGCTGGAACCACCAGAGACGTCGTTGAGGAATACGTAAAGATAGGCGAGCTCTCAATACGCCTTTCGGATACGGCAGGAATAAGAAACACTGATGACCAGATAGAACAGCGCGGTGTTGAGATTGCATACGGAAAAATCAGGGAGGCAGATCTGATACTTGCTGTTTTTGACTCATCAGAGGAGCTTTCGGATGATGACAGAAAGATAATTGACTCCCTCGGTGACAGAAAGGCCATTGCTCTTCTTAACAAGTCTGACAAGGAGAGAATTGCTGATATAGACTATCTGAGAAATCACTTCAGATATGTTATAGAGATCTCAGCGAAAAACTCAGGCGGTATAGAGGGCCTTGAGGAATGTCTTGAGAAGATGTTCATAAACGAGGAAATTGATTCACAGGACGGAATTATTGCGAATGAACGTCAGAAAATCTGTCTTGAGATGTCACTTGATTCAGTAAATGCAGCTCTTGATGCTCTCAGGGCGGGAGAGAGCCTTGACGCGGTAACCGTCGTTATAGATGAGGCACTGGCAAATCTTCTTAAGCTCACCGGCGAAAACGTTGCCGACAGTGTGGTGAACGAAGTCTTTTCACGCTTCTGTGTCGGAAAGTAATAACGGTGAACTTAAGACATGCAGGCGAAGGTGCAGGGCGGTCACAAAGCACTGCAGTGAACTTTGCGTATTGTGTTTCTTTATAAGCATTAACAGGCAGGAGGAAATATTCGTGGAATATACAATGGGTAATTACGACGTAATAGTCGTAGGTGCGGGACATGCAGGTGTTGAGGCTGCACTTGCGAGTGCGAGACTCGGATGCAGAACAGCACTGTTCACCATATCACTTGATATGATAAGCAACATGCCGTGCAATCCTTCAATAGGCGGAACTGCCAAGGGACATCTTGTGCGTGAAATAGATGCCCTCGGCGGTGAGATGGGAAGAGCGGCTGACAGGTGCTTTATCCAGAGCAGAATGCTCAACAGGGGACGCGGACCGGCGGTTCACAGCCTCAGAGTACAGGCTGACAGAAAGCTCTATCACAGGTATATGAAGCAGGTGTGCGAGGCCGAGGAAAATCTCGACATCAAGCAGGCTGAGGTTGCTGCTGTCATGACAGAGGACGGCAGGATTACAGGTATACGAACATACCTCGGTGCGGAGTATACAGCAAAGGCTGTTATCATCGCAACAGGTACATACCTCAGAGGAAAGATTCACGTAGGTGAGTCATCATATTCAGGCGGACCTGACAACACAATAGCTCCGATGAGCCTTACTGAATCACTTAAGGAAAACGGTGTTACACTCAGAAGATTCAAAACAGGCACACCGTGCCGTGTTCATAAGAGAAGCATTAATTTTGACGTGCTTGAAAAGCAGGACGGTGACGAGGACATTGTTCCGTTTTCATTTGAAACGGACAAGAGCACTCTCAGAAATCAGGTAAGCTGCTATATTTCATACACAAACGCAGAAACACACAGGGTTATTAAGGAAAATCTGCACCGTTCACCTCTCTACAGCGGACTTATTGAAGGTGTGGGACCGAGATACTGCCCTTCAATCGAGGACAAGGTTGTCAGATTTGCTGACAAGGAAAGACACCAGCTCTTTATCGAGCCTATGGGGCTTGATACCGATGAATACTACCTTCAGGGTATGTCATCATCACTTCCTGAGGATGTTCAGCTTGCATTTTTAAGAACAATAAAGGGTCTTGAAAACGTAGAGATTATGAGACCTGCCTATGCCATAGAGTATGACTGCTGTGATCCTACAGAGCTTCTTCCTACACTTGAGTTCAAAAATCTGAGCGGACTTTACGGTGCAGGTCAGTTCAACGGAACAAGCGGATACGAGGAGGCAGCTGCCCAGGGGCTTGTTGCGGGAATAAATGCCGCACTTAAGATTCAGGGCAGGGAGCCTGTGATTCTTGACAGAGCAAGCTCATATACCGGTACGCTTATAGATGACCTTGTAACCAAGGGATGTACCGATCCTTACAGAATGATGACATCAAGAAGTGAATACAGACTCCTGTTAAGACAGGACAGCTGCGACCAGAGACTTACTCCTGTAGGTCACAGAATCGGTCTTATCAGTGACGAAAGATATGAGAGACTTCTTGTAAAGCAGAAGCAGACTGAGGAAGAGTTTGAACGTGTATGCACTCTTAACGTGGCACCGAATCCTGAGCTTAATGCTTTCCTTGAGGAGAACGGTACAACTGCAATGACAACAGGCTGCAAGATGGTTGATCTTATGAGAAGACCTCAGCTCAACTACTTTATGCTTGAAAAGTTTGATAAAAACAGACCTGCACTCGACTATGAGGTATGCGAACAGGTTGATCTCAAGATAAAATATGACGGATATATCCAGAAGCAGATTGCCCAGGTTGAACAGATGAGAAAGCTCAACGACAAGCTTCTGCCTGAGGATATTGACTACAGTGAAATAAAGGGTCTCAGACTTGAGGCGGTTGAAAAGCTTTCAAAGATGCGCCCGTTCAGCATCGGTCATGCTTCAAGAATCTCAGGTGTTTCACCTGCCGATATTTCCGTACTGCTTATCTGGCTTGAACAGAACGGCAGAAAATATGCTAACAAGTAAGGAGAGAATTTATGCTGCCTGAATACAGCTTCTGCAAAAGGGTATTTGAGGAAAATGAGCTTGAACTGACTGAAGAGGTTTATGAAAAGCTTGATATATATGCTGATTTTCTTGTGGAAACCAATAAGGTAATGAACCTTACAGCAATTACTGAGCCTGAGGAGATTCTCATAAAGCATTTTGCGGACAGCATCTCGATTACAAAGTATGCTGATTTTGCTGACGGGATAAAGGCTATAGACGTAGGTACCGGAGCGGGATTTCCGCTGCTTCCCGTGAAGATTTACAGACCGGGAATAAAGATTACTCTTCTTGACGGACTTAACAAGAGAATAAAGTTCCTTTCTGAACTCTGCGAAAAAATTTCAGTTGATGCAGAGTGCATTCACGAACGTGCCGAGCTGCTTGCAAAGAAGCCTGAGTACAGGGAGAAGTACGACATTGCAACTGCAAGAGCGGTTTCAGCAATGCCTGAGCTCTCGGAGTACTGCCTTCCTTTCGTAAAAAAAGGCGGAGTGTTCTGTGCAATGAAAGGTCCTTCCGAGGACATCAGCTCCGCTGCAAATGCGGTAAAGCTTCTCGGAGGAAAGATTTCAGATGACATAAAATATGAAATCAACGGCGAGCAGAGAAGGGTAGTTATCGTAAAAAAGATTATGCCGTGTCTGCCAAAGTATCCGAGACCTTCCGGAAAAATAAAATCAAAGCCGCTGTAAGTATTATACCTCACCGGAAAATGATTTCGGTGAGGTATTTTTTCTTTACACTATTCTGTATTTGTGGTATAATAAGAGGTAGACATTTATTGCAAAGAGGAGGAATTTGAAGTGGGTAAGGTAATAGCCGCTGCGAATCAGAAGGGCGGCGTCGGCAAGTCAACCACCGTAATTAATCTTGCTGCATTTTTGGGAAGCAGAGGGAAAAAAGTACTCTGTATTGACCTTGATGCACAGGGAAATGTTACAAGCGGATTTGGCATAAGAAAGAAAACGGTTGAGTTTTCCTCATATGACCTTCTCATCGGAAAATCAGGAATCAGAGAGGCTGCTGTTGTTACAGGGTTTGAGAACGTTTCTGTTGTTCCTTCAACTTCTGCTCTTGCAGGTGCTGAGATTGAGATTGCTGATCTTGAAAACAGACTTAAGCGTCTGAAGATGCAGGTTCTCATCAGCAAAAATGACTATGACTATATTTTTATAGACTGCCCGCCGTCACTCAGTCTTGTGACACTCAACGGACTTGTGGCAGCTGACAGCGTTATCATTCCTCTTCAGTGCGAATTTTTCTCACTTGAGGGACTGTCACAGCTTGACCAGATAATAAAGCACGTAAGGGCAAACGAAAATCCTTCCCTCGAAATAGAAGGCATTCTCTTTACAATGTTTGACCCGCGTCTCAACGTTACAAATCTTGTTGTGAACGAAGTGAAAAAAGCTTTTCCGGGTCAGGTTTTTGAGACGACTATACCGCGTAACGTAAGACTGTCAGAGGCACCGAGCTACGGTATGCCTGTTATGTACTATGACAAAAACTCAAAGGGTACAGAGGCTTATGCACGTCTTGGTATGGAGCTTCTCGGACAGAAATACACTGAAAAAACAAAGAAAAAGCTTTTTCAGTCACTTAAAAAGAAAAAATAACTGAAAGGAAGTGATGGTTCTGGCACCTAAGAAGGGCGGACTCGGAATGGGACTCGGCGCACTGTTTGCTGACAACTCGTCCGAGGTTCAGGTCAAAAGCACCCTCAGAACATCTGAGATAGAGCCTAACAGGCTTCAGCCAAGAAAAGATTTTGACGATGAGTCTATTGCTTCGCTTTCAGATTCAATCCGTGACCACGGTGTACTTCAGCCGCTGGTTGTGCGTCCGTACGGACGTTCCTACCAGATTGTTGCAGGTGAAAGAAGATGGAGAGCGGCAAAGGCTGCAGGACTTGCCGAGGTTCCTGTAATTATAAAGGAACTTTCAGATTCGGAAACCATGCAGATTGCTCTTATTGAAAACCTGCAGAGGGAAAACCTCAATCCGGTTGAGGAGGCTCTCGGATACAGAGAGCTTGCTGAATCATATAATATGACTCAGGAGGAGATTGCAGGGATTACAGGCAGGTCAAGATCTGCCGTGGCAAATTCACTCCGTATGCTCGGACTTCCTGAGGAAGTTCTTGAGCTGATCAGAAACGGCTCTGTTTCCTCCGGCCATGCAAAGGTTCTTCTCTCTCTTGATGATGAGGAAACCATCAAGGAGCTGGCACTGAAAATTTCAGAAGAGGGAATATCCGTAAGAGCTCTTGAAAATACGGTAAATGCACTTAAGGCTGAAAAAAAGCCGAAGAAGACCGCAAAGCTTCCGGACAGCTATTTCCGTGAAATGGAGATAAGCCTCCGCGAGACTCTCGGCAGAAAAATAAGCGTAAAAAGCAAAGGCAGTGACAAGGGGACACTTGTTATCGAGTTTACAGACAAGGCGGACCTGCTTGCGCTTGCAGACAAGCTTTCAAAATAAATCACCAGGAAAGTGAGTATATATTATGTTAGACATTAAATTTGTCAGAGAAAATCCTGACGCAGTAAAGCAGAACATTAAAAACAAGTTTCAGGAAGACAAGCTCCCTCTCGTTGACGAAGTAATTGAGCTTGACAGAAAAAACCGTGAAATCAAGCAGGAAGTTGAAGCTTTAAGAGCAAACAGAAACACTCTTTCAAAGCAGATCGGTGCTCTTATGGGACAGGGCAAAAAGGACGAAGCTGAAGAAGTAAAGGCACAGGTTAAGGCACAGGCTGACCGTCTTGAAGCTCTCAATGCTGAGGAAAAGGAAGTTGAGGAAGCTCTTCTTAAGAAGATGATGATTATTCCTAATATCATTGATCCGTCAGTTCCGATTGGAAAGGATGATTCTGAAAACGTTGAAATTCAGAAATACGGTGAACCTGTGGTTCCTGACTTTGAGGTTCCTTACCATACAGATATCATGGAAAAGCTCAGCGGCATTGATATCGAAAGTGCCGGCAAGGTTGCAGGAAACGGTTTCTACTACCTTATGGGCGACATCGCAAGACTTCACTCATCAATCCTTGCATATGCAAGAGACTTTATGATTGACAGAGGATTTACATACTGCATCCCTCCTTTTATGATCAGAAGCAACGTTGTTACAGGCGTTATGAGCTTTGCTGAAATGGATGCAATGATGTACAAGATTGAAGGCGAGGACCTTTATCTCATCGGTACAAGTGAACACTCAATGATAGGTAAGTTCATTGATACTATAAACCCTGAGGAAAAGCTTCCTTACACACTTACAAGCTACTCACCGTGCTTCCGTAAGGAAAAGGGTGCTCACGGTATAGAGGAAAGAGGCGTTTACCGTATCCACCAGTTTGAAAAGCAGGAAATGATTGTTGTCTGCAAGCCTGAAGACAGCAAGGTATGGTTTGACAAGCTCTGGCAGAACACAGTTGATCTCTTCAGAACACTTGATATTCCTGTACGTACACTCGAATGCTGTTCAGGAGACCTTGCTGACCTTAAGGTTAAGTCAATCGACGTTGAAGCATGGTCACCAAGACAGAAGAAGTACTTCGAGGTAGGAAGCTGTTCAAACCTCGGTGATGCACAGGCAAGAAGACTCAAGATCCGTGTTAAGGGTGAAAACGGCAACTACTTTGCTCACACACTCAACAACACTGTTGTTGCTCCTCCGAGAATGCTTATTGCTTTCCTCGAAAACAATCTTAACGAAGACGGCTCAGTAAACATTCCTGAAGCACTTGCTCCGTACATGGGCGGCAAGAAGAAGCTTGTTCCAAACGCATAATATACATTTAACGGGTTATTTCCGGGGATCAGATTATATGTAAATACAGGCCGTAATCACTGTTCCTGTATTTATATTTAGTACTGGTTAAAATGCTGTAAACAAACAGTATTTCTCCAACAACTTTTACAGAAAATTATTAGTATTATACTTGACAAAAATATTAAAATAGAGTATTCTAATAGAAATACATTTTTTTAAGGGAGAGTGTTTTTATGCTTAGCGATTTCAGCAGTAAATTCGTAAAGGAAGGTCTTACATTCGATGATGTATTGCTTATTCCTGCAAAATCAGATGTAACACCAAATATGATAAAGCTTGGTACAAACCTTACTAAGACTATCAGACTTAACACACCGGTTATGGCGTCAGCTATGGATACT
>JAZUIH010000121.1:0-3050 GCA_045642145.1 Oscillospiraceae bacterium
TCACCTGTTATGCCGTCAAGGTTTCTGATAACTGCTTCGATATCGCTCGGGAATACATTAACGGCTGAAACAATAAACATGTCATCCTTACGTCCGTTGATATAGATTCTGCCGTGTGTTCTTCCGCACTTGCACGGAGTCTGGTCGATACGTCCGATATCGCCTGTTCTGAAACGGATAAGCGGTCTTGCGTGCTTGCGGAGTGTTGTGAATACAAGCTCACCTGTCTCACCAGGAGGGAGAATTTCACCTGTGTGAATATCCACTGTTTCAACGAGAATGTGGTTTTCTGCGATATGAAGGCCGTCGTGGTATTCACAGTGAGCAGCACATGCGCCGAAAATATCTGAAAGTCCGTAGAAGTCATATACCTCTGCGCCCCAGAGATCTTCGATTGCCTTTCTTGTTGCACCGATTGAACCGCCGAGCTCACCGGCAACGATAATTTTCTTTATTGAGAGATCCTTCTTGGGATCGATGCCTGCCTTCTTAGCCTTCTCACCGAGCTGCCATGCGTATGACGGGCTTGTCCAGATGATTGTAGGCTGATATGTCTTAAGGATGAAGAGAAGTCTTTCACTTGGAAGAGTACCGCCCCAGATACACAGTGCACCAAGATTCTGGGCACCGATTACGTCAGGTCCGCCAACGTAGAGTGAGAAGTTAAGTGCATGAACGTATCTGTCCTTTGGTCTCATTCCTATCTGCCAGAACCAGCGGCTCTCAGTATCCTGAAACTCATCGAAGTCCTTCTTTGTGAACGGGCTCATTGTAGGAACGCCTGTTGAACCTGATGATGTTGAAATAAATACAACGTCCTCTTCCGGTACTGCAGCAAGCTCGCCGAGGAATGAACCTACACCCTGTGTGTCACGCTGTGTTGTCTTGTTGATAAAAGGAAACTTCTGAATGTCAGAAAGTGTTTTGATATCCTCAGGCTTTACTCCTGCCTCATCAAATGAACGTCTGTAGTAAGGTGCATTGTCATATGCAAACTTTACAATTTCCTGAAGATCTTCAAGCTGCTTCTTTTCGAGTTCAGCTCTTGGCATTGTCTCGAGCTTCTCGTCCCAGAATTTATTATTAACATCTCTTGTTACTGAATTACTCATTTCTAATTACCTCCGTAAAAATTTAATATATTAGCCTATCAGTTTAATAGGTTTTCTTTCGATGTTTTTATTATACATCATCAATTCCTACTTGTCCAATATGTATTAATAATAAGGAGTTATAGAATGAGACTATAGTCATTATGTTCCGGTGAATGCAAAAAAAGCCGTAAACTTCCCTCCGGACGGGCTGTTTACGGCTTTGTGTTATGTACCTGAACTGTTATCAGAACTGAAGTTCTTCAGGAGCTGCAGTAAATGAACAGATTGTTGCCTTGATCTGATCAAGATAAAGTGCATTTGTATTGTCATCACCGGCTGTGTACATTGAACCAAGATGAGGATAGTCAGCAAGAAGTGCCTCGTGAACTTCCTTTCTGTTGTCTGCAGTGAGAACACCGCTTACGCGGATCCATCTTCCCTGCTTGTCCATAGCTGAGATTTCAAACTTTGAGTTTGCAGCAATCTGCTTTGAAACGTCCTTTGACTTTGCAGTAAGAATATAGATTCTGCCTTCGAAAAGTGTTGCTGTTCCGAAAGGTCTTACTCTTGGCTGGTCTCCGTCAGTTGTTGCAAGATAGTAGGTTTCTGCATCCTTAAGGAATGCGTGTAATGTTTCAATAGCGCTCATAGTAATTTTCTCCTTATAGTTTCTGCCAGACAGACCTGCCCGCTTCTGCAACAGAAATACCGTTTCTGTCCGCTGCCGCTGCAAGGTCGTCATATTCGGCTTTGTATTTTGTAACACCGTATCCGGATGATTTTTTTACACGGATATCACCGTACGGTGTATTTACTGTATTTATCTCACGTCTGAGAACATAGCGTCTGCATATATTTTCACGGATACCGATTGTTGTGGTATGTCTGAAAACAAGGCCGAGCATCCTGTCTCTGTCCTCAGGCCTGCACAGACACGTGAGCATGACCCCCGGACGTGATTTTTTCATTCCGACAGATGAAGTAAACACGTCAAGTGCACCGTTTTCGAGAAGAATTTTCTGTGCATATCCAAGCTCCTCGCCTGTCATGTCATCTGTATTGCACACAAGTTCAAGAACCTGGTCGGTCCCGTCCTCTGTCTCACCAATAAATGCCCTTACGCAGTTGAGTACAGGGAACTTTTTCTTTCCGATACCGTATCCTGTCTTTTCCGTTCTCATAACCGGCATACCGGAAAATTCGCCGGCGAAATATTTAAGAAGCGCTGCACCTGTAGGAGTACAGAGCTCACCCTCGACACTTCCGCTGTACGCAGGGATACCGTGAAGAATATATTCAGTTGCCGGAGCAGGCACCGGAAGTATTCCGTGTGCACAGTGAACGTGGCCGTAACCTGTGTTTACGGGTGAAACCACAACTCTGTCAGGAGCAAGCATATCCATGAGAAGACAAACTCCGGCCACATCTGCAACCGCATCCATGTTTCCTACTTCATGAAAATGAATCTGCTCAGGAAGCTTTCCGTGAACATGCCCCTCTGCTTCTGCGATAATTCTGTATACTGCCAACGCATCATTTTTGACCTTCTCCGGAAGGTCAAGACTTCCTATAAGCTCTTCCGTATCACGGAGTGATACATGTGCGTGTTCATGATGATGACTGTGTTCATAGTCGTGATGATGGTGATGATCATGTTCGTCATCGTGGTGATGATGGTCGTGTTCGTCACCGTGGTGGTGATGATGGTCGTGAAAGTCACTGCTTTCCTCTTCAGCGCCGTCTATACAGACACTTACGCGTGTTCCGCATATTCCGTGGCTGTTTACATCATCAGCCCTGATTACTGTATTTTTTAATCCTGCCGAATTAATTCTGTCGATGAACTTCTGCCTGTCAGGCAGAAGTCCGAGGAGGGCCGCTGTCAGCATATCCCCTGCCGCTCCCATTCTGCATTCGATATACAGGGTTTTCATTATTTACCTCCGATATGATTAA
>JAZUIH010000122.1:0-23765 GCA_045642145.1 Oscillospiraceae bacterium
CGCACATTCTGCTTGCATATTTTCCGTCATCCAGCACAAAAACTCCTTGACATACGATAGTATGCCTGCGTCGTTTTTATACAGTCTGACGAAAAATCTGACTGCGCATCATGTACGCCAGACTTAATCAGTGCTTCCTTAGATAATATACTATAGTAAAAGAAAAAGTAACTCTGCTTACTATAATGATATTATTATTTAATCTTATTATAGTACATTTCCTACTTTCTGTCAATGTTTTTAATATCTTTTTCGTTAAAAATATATGAGAGCGATTTGTAAAATAACACAATGAAAAATGCATCTGAATACAAAGACGACCTGCCGGAGAAACCTGAGAGACAATTCTTTATCCTGAACTGTAAAAACTGTTGACAAAACTGTTCTGTTGTGGTATAGTTATAAAGCTACAAATACAACTGTATTTGTATGATGGACTATTTTGAGGTTTTATTATGGATAATTCAACTAATTCATCTTACCTTGTTGTTATTGATTCACGTGTTATTCCGGACGTTTTTCTCAAGGTTCTTGAGGTCAAGAAAACAATTGCCAACAGGGAGGCAAGAAGTCTTGCCGCGGCCTGCAAGCAGTCCGGTATTTCAAGAAGCGCTTACTATAAGTACAAGGACTATGTATTTCTTTACGATGAGCAGCATACTCAGCGGGTTATAACACTGTATGCTGTACTCAAGGACAGACCCGGTGTTCTTGCAAATGTACTTTCAGTGGTTCATTCGTCGGATGCAAACGTGCTTACGCTTAACCAGAGCGTTCCTGTCGACGGTGTTGCCCCGATAACCATGACTCTGAAGCTAAATTCAGGAAAGTACAATGAGGACGACGTGAGGTCATCCGTGAAAAAAGTTGACGGAGTAGTGGACGTGAGGGTTCTCAACAGGGAATAAAAATTTTTTTAATATACTGTGTAGTTGTATACAGGGAAACGGAGTTTTATTTATGTCTAAGATAGCAGTTCTCGGTTACGGTGTTGTTGGTTCAGGTGTTGTTGAGCTTTTCTACAAAAACAGGGAAAGTATTCTGAAGAAGGCCGGAAAGGATGCCGATATCAAGTACATTCTCGATATCAGGGATTTTTCCGGCAGTCCTTACAGCGAAAAGTTCACAAAGGATATTAACGACATTGTAAACGACGACGAAGTAACAATAGTAGCTGAGTGCATGGGCGGTGCAACATTTGCTTATGATTTTGTAAAGGCGTGTCTCATGAAGGGCAAGAGCGTTTCAACATCAAACAAGGAGCTTGTTGCCAAGAAGGGTGCTGAACTCCTCGCCATTGCGAAGGAGAAAAACTGCAACTTCTTCTTTGAAGCAAGCGTAGGCGGTGCTATTCCGATAATCAGACCTCTTCACAAGTGCCTTGCTGCCAACGAAATTACTCAGATTGCCGGTATCTTAAACGGAACTACAAACTTCATTCTCGGTAAAATGATAAATGACAGCATGGACTTTGGTGATGCGCTTAAGATGGCTCAGGAGCTTGGATATGCTGAAAAGGATCCTACAGCTGATATCGAGGGTCACGACGCATGCAGAAAGATATGCATTCTCTCATCACTCATTACAGGAAAGCACGTTTATCCTGAAAATGTCTATACAAAGGGAATTACAGAGATTTCTCTTAAGGATGTAAAGCTTGCTGAAAAGTTCGGCGCTGCTGTAAAGCTTATTGCAAGCGTAAGAAAGCTTGAGGACGGAAAGATTATTCCTATGGTAATGCCGATGCTCGTAACCTATGATAATCTCATCTCAAGAGTTGATGATGTATTCAACGCTGTAATGGTATGCGGAGACGGTATTGACCGTGCAATGTTCTACGGCAGAGGTGCAGGAATGCTTCCTACAGCAAGTGCTGTGCTCGGTGACGTTATAGAACAGCTCAAGACAGAGGGTATGGGAACAGACAGAGCACAGACATGGGAAGACTGTGACAATTCTGAACTTCTTGCTGACTACAGACAGAGTGCATTCAGAATGTACTTCAGAATTTCAGGCGGTGAGAACTGTATTCCTGCAGGTGCTGAAATCATCGAAAAATCCGGTGAGATTTCATTTGTAACAGAGAAGATGACAATTGAAGAAGCTGAAAGACTTGAAGAAGCAGTTAAGGCTTCAGGTTCTTCTGTATGTGCAAGAATTGCTGTTCTTGACATCTGATTTACCTTAGACAATATTTATACATAATATAAAATAAAAACGCTGTCTGACGTCAGCGTGTTTACTTTTATATAATTGATTTTCTCAGCTGTTACTGATATAATTATAGTGAATGTCAAAAAAGAATGGATGTGCCTGTTTGTACATGAATACAGAGAAAATACTTTCAGAACTTATAAATTCAGACGGTGTTTCCGGCGATGAAAAGTCATTTAACCTGAAGGTTTCAGAGATACTTAAGGAAACTGCAGGATGCGACAGTTACTTTAACGGAAACAATCTGATTGCTGACATAGGAGAACGCACGGACGGCAGAACACATGTTCTGGTTGATGCCCATTCTGATGAGATAGGCATGATATGTGCGTATATTGATGATGACGGCTTTATCGTTCCGGGAAATATCGGCGGGATGGATTACAGAATTCTTCCGGCTCAGAGAGTTACGGTGCACGGCAGAAGAGATATCCCGGGTGTTGTTTCTTCAGTGCCGCCTCATCTCACTTCAGGTGACAGTGTTCTAAAAAATATGGATCTGGTACGTATTGATACCGGATACAGTGCGGAAGAACTCAGAAAAATTGTCGCACCGGGAGATACGATATCATTCTGCGCACCGGCAGCAAGGCTTGCCGGCAGTAAAATAACAGGCAAGGCACTTGACAACCGTGCGGGAACAGCGGTTCTGATTCGTCTTGCTGAGATTCTTAAGGATGAGAAGCCTGAGTGCAGTGTTTCACTTCTGTTTTCTGCTTCGGAGGAAATAGGTGAACGCGGTGCCAGAACAGCCTGCTATTCGGTAGATCCGGATATTGCACTGACAGTTGATGCAAGCTTTGCTCTCACTCCTGATGACAGTCCGAAAAAATGCGGACTTATGGGAAAGGGACCTATGATAGGCATTTCACCGTCACTTTCACGTGAAATATCAGACGGACTTATCAGTACAGCAGAGGAAAACGGTATTCCGTATCAGACTGAAATCATGAGCGGACTTACCGGTACAAATGCTGACCAGTTTTCAGTTTCACGCAGCGGTGTAAAAACATGTACAGTGTCGGTACCTGTAAGACACATGCACACGCCGGCTGAAACTGCTGACCTTAATGATATTGAAAATACGGCACTTCTTCTTGCCGGATATTTAAAGAGGGTGAGATAAATGCTTGAACATCTTGAAAAGCTGTGTTCACTTTACGGTATTTCCGGAAATGAGAACAGCGTGAGAAAGTATATAACAGAATGCATAGACGGTAAATGCGATTATCACACGGATAATCTCGGAAACATCATTGCATTTAAAAAAGGAAAAAAACAGTCTTCAAAAAAGCTTATGATTGCCGCACATATGGATGAGGTCGGCATGATTGTCACTTATATAAACCAGGACGGCACTCTGGCATTTGACACCGTAGGCGGAATAAATGACGAGGTCATTGCCGGAAGACAGGTAATGATTTACGAAAAAAATATTCAGGGTGTAGTCGGTTCGAAGGCTGTTCACAATATGTCAGCCTCAGAGAGAGAAAGCAAAATTTCCGTTTCATCACTCTATATAGATATCGGTGCAGAAAGCAGGGAGGAAGCTGAAAAGCTTGTTTCTCCCGGAGACTGCGTAACGTTTATGAGCGGGTTTACCGAGCTTGGCGGAGGCAGAATCTGCAGCAAGGCTGTTGATGACAGAGCCGGATGCGCGATTATGCTTGACCTTATAAACGAAGGCGTTGAATATGATACATATTTTGCATTTACTGTTCAGGAGGAAATCGGTCTGAGAGGCGCACAGGCTGCTTCATTCGGAATTTCCCCTGATTTTGCAGTGGTGCTTGAGACAACTACGGCATCTGATACAGCAGATACTTCAGGAGCAAAGAGAGTATGTGAGCTCGGAAAAGGTCCTGTTGTTTCATTTATGGACAGAAGAACAGTGTATGACAGGGAGCTTTACAGTCTTGCCTTTTCGCTTGCTGAAAAGAACGGAATTCCATGTCAGACCAAAACTCTTATAGCCGGCGGAAACGATGCCGGAGCAATTCATATATCGAAAAGCGGTGTCCGTACAGCAGCAGTTTCGGCACCATGCAGATATCTCCATTCTCCGTGCTGTGTTGCGCAGTACTCGGATATTGAGATGTGTGAAGCTTTAGTCAGACTGCTTATAACAGGAATTAATAATTTATGATAAAATACATCACTGACACAGACCTTTCCGGAATTAAAGCACTTCATGAAAGTTACTATGGCAGAAAAATACTTTCATACTATATTTCATATGGTACAGGATATGATTTCTGCCGCTTTTTTGAGGCGCATCATGAGGACACAACTGCGTATATAGTTCAGTTTAACTCCGTAATGATTATCTGCTCCGACGGTCCGCTTGAAACTGAGGAGCTTGTAACGTTTATACAGATGAACAAGCCTTTCCGCGTTGAAGCACCATGGATGATTCTTCAGAATCTCTGTGAGATTCCGGGATACAAAATGCTGAAACGTACGAAGTTTGAATTTACCGACCACAAGCCGGCAAACTTTGATGAAAGCAAAATAGAAACGGAGCCTTCACTGGATGAGATATACGAAATACTCCATGAGGGATTTCCGACACTTGCAGGATACGGACTCTGGATAACAGAGCACTCCCACAAAATACGACACGGCCTGTCGAGAATATATCTTTACAATCACTGCACAACAGCTACGGTTATATATGATGTTGATGACCACGTTCTTATAGGTCAGGTAGCAACCCGCGCCGAGGCCAGGGGAAGGGGATATGCAAGGGACCTGCTGTACTGGATAGGACATACTCTCAGCCTGAGCGGCAAGAAGGTAAGTCTTTTTGCACTTGACTACCGCGAGAGCTTCTATGAGGAAATAGGTTTCAGGGCAGTAAGTACTGAAAATGTAATTCAGATGGAATCATAACGGAGGATATAATGATAAACAGTAACTTTTTTAATTTCAGCGAAAAACTTCTTGAAACAGCAAAGGATGCAGAAAATTCATGTTCGCTCAGTCTTGCTGCGTGTGACAGTATTGCCGAGTATAACGGCGCAAAGGTTCTGTCTGCTTTTATCAGGAACAGGGTAAGCGAGCAGTGCATGCACGGAAGCACCGGTTACGGCTACGGAGATATCGGACGTGATACACTTGACAGAGTGTATGCTGATGTTTTCGGATGTGAGGACGCGCTTGTAAGACATAATTTTGTATCCGGTACACATGCACTTTCAGTTGCACTTTTCGGTGTTCTCAGACCTGGTGACAGGATGGTTTCAGTTACAGGAAGTCCTTATGATACTCTTGAGGAGATTATAGGAATCAGAGGCGAAAAGGGAAACGGTTCTCTTGCTGACTTCGGAGTTGAGTACTCACAGGTTGACCTCCTTGAAGACGGTTCACCGGATATGGACAGCATTCTCAAGGCTGTTCAGGGCGCAAAAATGGCGTATATCCAGCGTTCAAGAGGATATTCACTCAGACCTGCCCTGACAATCGCAGATATAGAAAAGATAGCTTGCGGAATAAAAGTAGCAAGTCCTGATACAATTATAATGGTAGACAACTGCTACGGAGAATTTGTGGAAAAGCAGGAGCCTGTTGAAGTCGGTGCTGACCTTATGGCTGGTTCACTTATAAAGAATGCCGGCGGTGCTATTGCAAGAACCGGCGGATACATAGCAGGAAGAAAGGACCTTGTTGAACTGTGTTCATACAGACTTACCTGTGTCGGTATGGGAAAGGAAGTAGGCTGTTCTCTCGGACAGAACAGGGAGATGTTCCTTGGCCTTTTCATGGCTCCTGAGGTTGTATCATCTGCCGTTAAAACAGCTACATTTGCATCAGAACTCTTTACAAAGCTCGGCTTTGAGTCATATCCTAAGAAGACAGAACAGCGAGGCGATATCATAACAGTTCTCAAACTCGGAAATGAAGAGCTTCTCACTGCTTTCTGCCAGGGAATACAGAAGGGTTCACCTGTTGATTCATTTGTATCACCTGAGTCATGGGAAATGCCGGGTTATGAAAGCAAGGTAATTATGGCGGCAGGCGCGTTCACAATGGGTGCATCCATTGAACTCTCAGCAGATGCACCGATAAGGGAGCCTTATGCCGTATGGATGCAGGGCGGAATAACATATCCGAGCGGAAAAGTCGGTCTTCTTCTTGCAGCGCAGGAAATGATTGACCGCGGACTGCTCAGCATATGAGAAAATAAAAAAACTGATAAGGGGAGGAAGGAACTATGTTCCACAAAAAAGGAAAAACAGCTGATTCAGCTTCCGCAGAAAATGCAGCAGCTGACAATTCATCAGAGGTACAGACAGACGGTACCAGACATGTACTGAAGAGTAAGAAAGGCAGAATACGTATTGCGGCTGCAGCCGCGCTGATTATTGTTCTTGCGGCGGCAGGCATGGTGATATTTGCATCTGTCAGCGGAAACCAGGGGATAAGAAGGGCGCAGAAGCTTTCAAAAAAAATCGGTGAACCGGCCGAAAAAGCAGCAGCATATGCAAGCGTTGAACTTGTAAAGTCCTCAGACTTCGGATTTATCAATGAACTGCACACATTTACCTCTCTTGCAGAGGCTGACAGTTCGACACGTGTATACGATGTCGGCATGCCGAAGTGGGTAATATACTGCAGCGAAAATTCATTCGGAAAGCTTGAAAGCGTAACCTACTGCAACTTCAGTGTTCTGAGCTCCAATATCAACGGAACGAAAAAGAACGCCCGTATTGATACATCATCAGTTTCAGTTGGAAATACTGTTTCAGAGGTTGACAAAGTACTCAGAATGAAGCCGTACCAGATAGTTTATTCTGAAAACTCAAGTTCAAGAAAGTATAAGTACTATTATAAAGACAAACAGACAGGCGATATAAAGGCATACTACATAACAGTAATATTCGGTGACGACAATAAAGTAAATTCACCGGTACTTGTAGAAGAAAATAATTTTATCTATGACATACTAAAATCTGAAAATCAGTAACAATATGTTACCGGTTATACCTAAATGAGATATATTTTTATGCGAAATAAAAATAAATTCAAAATAATATCGAAAATTAGTTGACAAATTAGCTATTTACTGATATGATAGTTTAGGCGAATAATGAAAACAATCTTTTAAGGAGGGTAAAATATGGGAGATACAAAGTTCTGTTATGGCTGTTTTGAGCCGATTGAAGACGAAACAAAGTGTCCTCACTGCGGTTACAACCAGCAATCTCCGTATTCACCGTCATATATTGCTCCGGGGACTACACTCAAAGAAAAATATATGGTTGGTAAGATGATTAGCCATAATGGTGAGGGAGCTACATATATTGCATTTGATACAGCGATTTCCTGTAAAGTTATCATAAAGGAATACATGCCTGATACTCTTTGTACAAGAGATCCGGAAACACAGGCTGTTGTTGTAAATTCAAACAGCACTGTTCAGTACAAGTCATTTATGGAGGAGTTTACTGAGCTCAACAAAAAGCTTGCAAAGCTCCGTACCATTGATCATATTCAGCCGGTACTTGATCTTTTCCATGAAAACAATACTACTTATGTAGTATTCGAATATATAGAAGGCAAAAACCTTATGCAGTACCTTAAGGAAAACGGCGGAGAACTCACATGGAAAAAAGTTCAGAAGCTTTTCCCGCCGCTTTTTACTTCAATAAGCCAGCTGCATAACGCAGGAATTATACACAGAGGTATCAGCCCTAACACTATTTATATTACTGACAAGGGTGATCTTAAGCTCATTGATTTCTGCATAGCTTCAGTAAGAACCAACAAGACTGAGCTCAATGCTGAACTTTTCAAGGGCTACGCTGCGCCTGAACAGTATTCACCTGCTGTTTTCCAGGGAACATGGACTGACGTATACGGTATTTCATCAGTTCTTTACCGCATACTCACAGGCTGTATGCCTACAGAGGCTCTTCTCCGCAATGAGGGAGACGATTTAACACCTCCGTCAACTTTAAACTGTGATATCCCGGATAATGTATCCGAAGCAATCATCAGCGGTATGAAGATGACAGGTGATGAAAGAATCCAGACAATCAATGACTTTGTTACACTCACATTCAGACCTTCTGATGACGACAAAACAAAGACAACTGTAAATATAGGCAATATTGCATCACAGAAGTCACGTGAGGCAATCCAGAAGCAGCGCAGCATTGAAGCTTCGGCTGATGAAAATGAACCTGCAGCTTCAGAGACACGCCCTCAGCGCGAGCGCATGATTCGTCCTGCACCGGAACCGCCGCAGGAGTACGAAGTAGAGTACGGCGTAATCGAAAAAGTAAGACCTGTCCTTATTATTGCTATGCTTGCGATTGTAGTAATTGCATTTATTGTATTCTTCATGAAGCAGATGGATATCGGCAAGACAAGAGGTCCGGGACTTGCAACAAATCTTCCGTCTATTACAACAGCTGCTGAGACAACAGCTCCTGTAACAACTATTCCGTCTCCTGAAGACGACAGCAGCGGATTCTATATCAATGACGTTGTTCCTGCAACACTTGCTCCTGCAACAGAGGCAGTTACAGAAACAGAGTCAACTGATATGACAGAGTTCACAACAGCAGGATTATCAGGTTCAAACATCCAGATGATTAATTTCGTAGGCAAGAACTACGATGACGTTAAGCTTTCATCTCTTGTACAGGATTTAAACATTACTGTAAACTATGAAGCAAGAGAAGGCAAGCCTGTCGGTGAGATTCTCGAACAGAGCGTAAAGGAAGGAACATGGATTTCCAGCGGCGAAGAGGTTATTCTCACAGTATGCAGCGGTGACGGTTCAACACCTGTAACAGGCAACGGTACAGGCAGCCACAACGCTGGTACAGGCGGTGTTGTTCCAAGCTACAAGAAGGGCTCACAGAGCTGTTATCCTCTTATGGAATACCTTCAGATGCTTGACGAGTTAGGTATTGCATATAAGGCAGTTCCGCTTGAGAACCACGAAGGTTATCCAAGTAAGGGTTACGTAGTAGGTACTGATCCTAAGGCCGGTACAGCTGTTACAGATATGATTACAGTAAGCTACACACCTAACGCACAGTATAACACAGTTATTTATTCATCAAACAACTGATAACACATAAAAGAGCACTGAACGCTTTATGAAGCAGTCAGTGCTCTTTTTTCGCGAAAACGTAAAACCCGGATGCGCCTGATTTCATGGAGTGAGGATTACAGGGGGCATGCATTATATCTCTGTTGCTATATCAGCGCTTCGCCGGTAATGCGTAACAGAAAACAAAAAACCAGACACTAAGTGTCTGGTAATTTTTTGATATAAACCGCCTTGCCGTATTATACAGCATATAAAACCCGCTTATTCAGCAGGTGGGTATCAGCCTGAATACTTCACGCTCCCTTCATCTCATAAGAGGAGGTCTGCAGTCCATAGCCAGAGCAAAATTCCCTAAGTAAAAGTGTTGGATTATATGAGCCGTATACAACGTACAAGGCAGAATTATTAACTTGTGTTTACAGTTAGTATTATAACACAAAAGTTTTTAATTGTCAATTGGAATTTTGTGAAAAATTATTATTCTTCAGTTTCCTCGTCTGAATCTTCTTCGTCGAATTCTTCCATGATTCTGTCAAGGAACATCTGACCGATTCTGTCAAATTCGTCATCGTCTTCGATAGAAGCGAGCATTTCCTCGCCGTCAACCTCCTCCATCTTTAAAACAACGAGCTCGTCGCTGCCGTCGAGGACATCTTCCGGGTTTTCAGCATAAGGAACAAGTGCGTAATATGTCTGATCATCAACTTCCATTACGTCAAGGAGTTCAAATGTCTGTTCAACACCTTCTTCGTCAACTAATGTATAGAGATCAGGTCCGAATTCTGAAATTTCTGGCATAATTATATTCTCCGTTCTGCCCTGGCGGGCCAAGTGTTAAGTGTAAAACACACTACCTTCTTATTTTACTACAAAAGCCTGCAGTTGTCAAGAGTATACCAAAAAAATCAAAAGCAACAAAAAAATCTGAAAACCTTCAAAAAAAGTGTTGACATTCACGAATAAGTGTGGTATTATATAGACATGGAAAGGAAAGCAAAGTTCAGGCGATAAGAACGGAGCACAGACTTTCAGAAACGGGTTTTATTCATTATCATAATTTCGATGGTGCCTGTAAAGTAGTAAAGAGCTTTTCGGTAGCTTCACAAAGGCAGCCAGTTCGGAGTTGGATTATATGACAGGTAAAACAAATCTATGAAACAGGAGGCGGGTCCGGTGGAACTTATATCTGATGAATCATCGATGAGCGAGTGGTCTTTCATGACTCGCAGGCATGGGGTGAAGTCCTGAGGGTTACGATTTGGCTTTAGTTTTTGCAGAGAGACTTCTTTCGCATTCTATAGTGAGATTGTTAAAGGCTGCGGTTGACTCCGATATAATCATTTAACCGTAAGCGTTTATATCATTCGATGAACTTCAATATAACAGGATATGGACTTATGTGATAAGGTTAAATGAAGCGGGGATAAGGCCTTTGATAACTGGAACAGAGGCTCGGATTATTAAATGAAACAGGTGTGACCGATGGAATAGGAAGCTCATTACTTCGACCAAAAATTTAAATGAAACGGGTGTAACCGATGGAATAGGAAGCTCATTACTTCGACCAAAAATTTAAATGAAACGGGTGTAACCGATGGAATAGGAAGTTCATTACTTCGACCAAAAAATTTAAATGAAATGGGTGTTTCCAATGGAACTACAGAACAGCTTATCGGATAATAATAAACTGTAAAGGGTGTTTCCAGTGTAAAAATAATTTATAATTTTGAATACAGGCGGTCCCTGATTGCTATAAAGGGGAGTTTACATAGATTTCTGGGAAATGAGTGATATTTATGAAGTTAATTAACTACAGTATCAGGAGAATGATCAGACATCAGAAAGGATGAGTCCGCCAGAATCTCAAATTAAAATCGGATAAAACTCAATGTGTATACATACGGATTTACACACTATCAATTAGTTACAACTGAATAAAATAAAAAAAGAGATCGGAAACGTGTTCCAGATCTCTTTTATTTTTTCCTTTAGCCCGTTATCACTCAGCTGACGCAGTCAGCCGGCGTGAAGGGCATACTTATCAGACAAAGCTATCAGTCAAGGAAGTCCTTTACCTTCTTGCTTCTGCTTGGATGACGAAGCTTTCTTAATGCCTTGGCTTCAATCTGTCTTATTCTTTCTCTTGTTACTTCAAACTCCTTGCCTACTTCTTCGAGTGTGCGTGAACGTCCGTCTTCAAGACCGAAACGAAGTCTGAGTACCTTTGCTTCTCTCTCTGTAAGTGTGTTGAGTACTTCGTTGAGCTGCTCCTTGAGAAGAACAAGTGATGCTGCTTCAGCAGGAGCCGGAGCATCGTCGTCAGGGATGAAGTCACCAAGGTGGCTGTCTTCCTCTTCACCGATAGGTGTTTCAAGTGATACAGGATCCTGTGCAATACGCATTATTTCACGTACTCTTTCAACCGGCATCTCGAGCTTTTCAGCAATTTCCTCTGCCGTCGGATCATGTCCGTTTTCGTGGAGAAGCTGGCTTGAGATTTTCTTAACCTTTGTGATGGTTTCAACCATATGAACCGGTATTCTGATAGTACGTGCCTGGTCTGCTATGGCTCTTGTTATAGCCTGTCTGATCCACCATGTAGCGTATGTTGAGAACTTGAAGCCCTTTGTATGGTCAAACTTTTCAACAGCCTTTATAAGGCCGAGATTACCCTCCTGGATAAGGTCAAGGAACTGCATGCCTCTGCCGCCGTAGCGCTTTGCAATACTTACTACGAGACGAAGATTAGCTTCTGAAAGACGCTTTCTTGCGTAAGGATCGCCCTTGGCCATTCTTTCGGCAAGTTCGATTTCTTCTTCTGCTGAGAGAAGAGGTACGCGTCCGATTTCCTTGAGGTAAATCTTAACCGGGTCATCAATTGCTATGCCTTCTGTTGAAAGTGCGATTTCGAGATCATCATTAAGACTGGAATCAAGACCAATCTTTAAGTCAGTGTCAGGAGAAAAATCCTCTACAATTTCAATGTTGAGGTTGGCACATGTTTCATAGAAGGAATCCATCTGATCAACGTCAAAATCTGTTTCCTCAAGAACATCTGTAATTTCCTTGGTTGTGAGTTTTCCTGATGCTTTACCCTGTTCAAGTAAGCTTTCAATAGTCTTTTTTTCACTTGCCATAACTGTTCCTCCTATTTTTTGATTTTCATCTGCATCTGAAGAGAACGCAGATCGTCATCTGAAAAATCAGCGCCGTCTGTGAGCACCGATTCCCGTCTGAATTTTTTTAAGACTTCAATGCAGTCATTCAGTGTCTGTTCTGTAATCGTCAGTTCACGGTTTCTTGCAGCAATTCCGCTTATCTTTCCCATTTCTGCGTCAGTAAAGTTCTCTGACAGCAGTGACAGAGAGAATTCGGCGGAGGTTTTTATTGCCTCTGCAACAGTTTCAAAGACTTTTCTGTTGAACTGAGTTACAAAATCTTCTGAAGTGATTCTCTGAAGTGCAGAATTCAGTTTATCGGGATTTTTGATCAGATACAGAATAATAAATTCCTCGGCCTTACTCTGGCTTGAGTATTTTGCAGCCTCCGGATTTATTTCATCACGCTGTGCAAGGCTTCGCTTTGCTGACTCCCATTCGAGCTTCTGCTTAAGATTGCGTTTGTTTCTTACAGCATGTTTTACCTGCTCGTAGAGTACATCGATATTAATACCTGCCTCGCGGGAAATTTTTGATATATAAACATCTCTCTGAAGTGAATCCTCAAGAGAGGATATGACAGCCACTGCTTTTTTCAGGAAAGTATATTTGTCGCTTTCCTCCGAGAGATTGAGTCCGGTCTTACACTTTTCAAGCTCGAAGCTGACGGCGTCGCCGGCCTCATCAAGCAGAAGTCTGAATCGTGTACTTCCGAATTTTTTTATGTATTCATCAGGGTCCTTGGCGTCCGGTATTGTCAGGATTCTTGTATTCACTCCGGCGGCAGAGAGGAGATTGATTGCCTTCTGCGTTGCAGCCTGTCCTGCTGCGTCAGAGTCATACGAAATGATGACTTCGGAAGCGTACTGTGACATAAGCCGTGCCTGTTCAGGCGTAAGTGCCGTACCGAGTGTTGCAACAACGTTTTCAAATCCGGCCTGGTTAATAGAGATAACATCCATATAACCTTCGGCCAGAATAAGCTTTTTTGAAGCTGACCCTTTTGCGTGGTTCAGTGAAAACAGGTTACGGCTTTTCTTGAATACGGGAGTATCTGCTGAATTGACGTACTTCGGTCCTGTTCCTTCGATGATGCGTCCGCCGAATGCGATTACATTTCCGCGGAGATCTATGATAGGGAACATCACCCTGCCTCTGAAATTGTCATAACATCCTTTTTCAGAGTATTTGCACACATCTGCTGTAACCATTTCCTCGTCCCTGAATCCAAGCGAGCGGAGATGGTCCCTGAGTGCATGCCACTGGTCAGGAGCATAGCCCAGACCATATTTTTTTATTGTCTGCGGAAGCAGCTTTCGTTCACTGAAGTACTTAAGACCTCTCTTGTCAGGACCTGACAGAAGGTACCTGAAGTAGAACTTGGCTGTTTCACGGTTGATTTCGTATGTTCTTGCTTTTTTTCTTGCTGAATCATCATTCTGATTATACTCAGGCATAGCAATACCGGCACGCTCTGCGAGAAAACGCACTGCTTCCATATAGCTGAGATTTTCTATACGTTTTATAAAAGATATAACGTCGCCGCCGGCTCCGCATCCGAAACAGTAAAAACTCTGTGTATCATTGTATATCGTACATGACGGGGTCTTTTCGGAATGGAAGGGGCACAGACACTTTGAAGTTGAGCCGTGTTTCCTGAGAGATGTATATGATGAAATAACATCTTCAATAGGATTTCCGAGTCTCAGCTGGTATATAAAATCTTCGGATAAAGCCATTCTTAACCTCCGAATTGCTGTGCTTTAGGGATTTACTGATTAAATCTCCTGTGTATTCAGTCAGTGCATCCTAAGAGAAATCTTCGAATAATTTTTCTGATTCAGTGATGTCGATTTTCCCGTTTGACAAATCTGTCAGTTTTGCCTTCAGGGGCTCAAAGTGTTCTTCTTTTACAAGAAGCTCAAGTGAAATGCTGTCTTCGAACTTTGATGACAGTTCTTTGACTTCGTACTGCGGAAGTATGTATGAGATCTTGCTGTACATGTTGTAGTCCATTGAAAATGAGATTCTGTAGCACTCACACATGTCCATTATTTCCGCTTCGTCTACTGCAAGTTTAGCTGATGTGGAGTAGGCACGTACAAGACCGCCGCCTCCGAGAAGGATACCGCCGAAATATCTGGTAACGACGCAACATACGTCAGTAAGTTCATTTTTCTGAAGAATATCAAGTACAGGTACACCTGCTGTTCCCTGAGGTTCTCCGTCGTCAGAGTATCTCGTTATATTGTTATCCCTGAGGATGTATGCGTAAACATTGTGGGTTGCTTTTCTGTGAAGAGCTTTTATTTCATTTATAAACTGAACGGCTTCGTCATTTGTATGAACAGGGCAGAGATACGCGATGAACTCTGAACGCCGTTCCGTAAAGGTTATGTTATTCAGTTTTTTTATTGTTTTATAACCCATTGCTGAAAAAACCTTTCTGTAAATAAAAAAGGCGACTCTATAAAATATAAAGTCACCCTTGGTTCCACCGGAACTTAGTTGCTCTTGCCGAAACGCTTCTTGAATCTGTCTACACGTCCGCCTGTATCAACAAGTTTCTGCTTACCTGTAAAGAAAGGATGGCATTTTGAGCAGATTTCAACCTTTAAATCTCCCTTTGTAGAACGTGTTTCAATAACGTTACCACAAGCACATGAGATTGTTGCCTTTTCAAAACTTGGATGGATATCCTTTTTCATTAGTATTCACCTCTTTAATAAAACTATTATGATTAACATAGTAGCCCATCAGTTTCTTTAGACAGTAGTACTATCGATAATTCACTTGTAATAATTATTTTAACATACTGAAAATAAAATGTCAAGCATTTTATAAAAAAACTGCCGAAAAAAATTCCGGCAGTTTCTGTATACTGTATTTTTGTAATCTCTGATTATCAGAAACCAAGGATTGTTCTGAATTCAGCGTCAAGCTTTTCGTAGAGAGCTGAAGCTTCTTCCTGTGTTTCACCTGTAGTTGTGTAGTAAACCTTGATTTTTGGCTCTGTACCAGATGGTCTGATGATGATTGTAGCATTGTTTTCAAGAGCAAATGCGAGAACGTCTGACTTAGGAAGAACTATTTCAACTGAAGTTCCGTTCTGCATGTTCTTTGTTTCAGATGCCATGTAGTCTGAGAATTCAACGAGTGAAAGTCCGCCTACTGACTTAGGAGGGTTTGTACGGAGTGAAGTCATGATTTCCTGCATTCTTTCCATACCTGTGATACCTTCACATGTGAAGCTCTTGAGCATGTGCTTGTAAACACCGTACTTTTTGTACATCTTTTCTCTTGCTTCGATGAGGGAGATACCCTTTGTTCTGTAGTATGCAGCCATTTCACAGATGAGCATTGAAGCAACAACTGCGTCCTTGTCTCTTACATATGAGCCTGCAAGGTAGCCGTAGCTTTCCTCAAAACCGAAGATATATCTGTTTTCCTCACCCTTTTCTTCAAGGAAACCGATCTGTTCGCCGATGAACTTGAAGCCTGTGAGAACGTCAAGAAGCTTTACATTGTAGTTTTCAGCAATAGCTGAAGCAATCTTTGTTGTAACGATTGTCTTTACGGCAACCGGATTTTCCGGCATTGTGCCGAGCTTTGTTCTTTCCTCGCAGATGTATTCGAGAAGCATAGCACCTACTTCGTTGCCTGAGAAGAGAACGTATTCGTCACCTGAAGGAACTGCGATACCAACTCGGTCAGCGTCAGGGTCAGTTGCAAGAAGGAGGTCAGGCTTAACTTCGTAGGAAAGCTTAAGACCAAGTTCAAGTGCTTCCTTGATTTCAGGGTTAGGATATGAGCATGTTGTGAAGTTTCCGTCAGGTAATTCCTGCTCAGGTACAACTGTGATGTCGCTTATACCGATTCTGCCGAGAACAGTTCTTACCGGCTTGTTACCAGTACCGTTGAGCGGAGTGTAAACAACCTTAAGTCCGCTGTCCTTAACGAGATCTGTGTGAATTCCCTGTGCAATAACGTTTTTGTAGTAGTCTTCGATTACGTCATCGCCGATATAGTTAATCATGCCGTTTGCAAGGCCTTCTTCAAATGAGATGAACTCAGGACCTTCGAACATGTCAACGCTGTTGATCTTGTTGATTACGATGTTTGCCACGTCAAGTGTAATCTGACATCCGTCAGCACCATATGCCTTGTAGCCGTTGTACTTTGCAGGGTTGTGGCTTGCTGTAACCATGATACCTGCGCTGCACTTAAGAGCACGTACTGCAAATGAGAGCATTGGTGTAGGCATAAGTTCCTTATAGATATATACCTTTATACCGTTTGCTGCAAGTACGCCTGCAGCAGCCTTTGCAAATACGTCTGACTTGATTCTGCTGTCATATGCTATTGCAACGCTTCCGTTTGTGTATGAACCGTTTACATAGTCAGCAAGTCCCTGTGTGGCACGACGTACTGTATATATGTTCATTCTGTATGTTCCGGCACCGATTACGCCTCTGAGTCCGCCGGTACCAAACTCAAGATTTCTGTAGAACCTGTCTTTTATGGCATCAGAGTCATCCTTTATTGAGGCAAGTTCTGCTGTGAGATCCTTGTCTTCATTGGCCTTCTGAGTCCATAGTGTGTATAACTGCATCTCGTCCATATCAATTACTCCTCTGATTAGTCATGTGTTTATATTAAATCACTAATTATTATAACATATATTCCGGATTATTAAAAGGTGGTTTAATGATTTTTTACCGGAATACGATGTGCAAATTTAGTCTGAAACAATACTAAATTCTGTTTAATATGCACAATTATAATAAATCTTTTTTTAAAATCTGACAGGCATGTTCAGCTGTGTGATATAATATACAGTGAACGTAAAAAAGATTTTTGCGTTCACTGTAATATTTTTATTGCCCTGCACATCCGATGACAGCAGTCTGCGTAAATCACACTTCGTCATCTCCGTGCAGACCGGCTGACTGTAAACGCATTTATTAATGCGATTACAATAGCTGCTGAAGAGGCAGTATACATGTTTTATACCGCAATAATTGCAGTGAAAGGATATAATTGTATGAAATATGACGGAATAATTTTTGACCTTGACGGAACACTCTGGGATTCGACTGAGGGCATATGCGGAACCTGGGCACAGGTTCTTTCGGAGTATCCTGATATCAGTGAAACTGTGACAGCGGAAAAGCTTCACAGCTGTTTCGGTCTTCCTCTTGATGAAATAAGCAGAAAGCTTTTTCCGGAGTGCAGTGCCGGACTTCAGAAGGAGCTTATGGACAAGTGCTGTGACCTCGAAAACATCTGGCTCGCTGAACACGGCGGAACACTTTATCCTGAACTCAGGGAGGTGCTTGAAAGCCTTTCTGAAAAGTGCAGGCTTTTCATTGTAAGCAACTGTCAGTGCGGATATATAGAGAGCTTTTTCAAAGCCCATGATACGGCACGCTTTTTTACAGATACTGAGTGTCTCGGAAATACAGGCCTGTCAAAAGGTGAGAACATAAGACTTGTTGCAGAGAGAAACGGCCTGAAAAAAGCCGTTTACGTCGGCGATACCCAGGGCGATGCGGATGCGGCAGCTGAAGCTGGTGTGCCTTTTGTATACGCATCATACGGGTTCGGGAAAGTAAACGGCTTTGATTATATTCTCGAAAAATTCAGTGATATCAGAGACCTGTTCTTTCAGCGATGATATCAATCATTTCACCGACGTTTTTCATTGTTGAAACTTCCTTCATCTTGAACTTCATTTTAAAGGTCTGTTCAACTGCGCTGATGAGATTGATGTGCTCAAGGCTGTCCCAGTCATCGATGTCATCTGCTACTGTATCTCTTGTGATTACAACATCATCAAGATCAAAAACTTCTCCGAAAACTTCTGTAAGCTTAGCGAGTATTGCTTCTTTTTCCATATTAGTATCCTCCGTTGCTGTTTACCTTAATTGATTTGTTTTTCTTCTGGTAGTCTTTTATTTCAAGCTCGAATGAAGCGTTTTCATTTTCATCCTCACCTGTTTTTGTAAATCCGAAATCAGTATAGAGATTTTTTACCATACTGTTCTTTGCTGTTTTGTAATAGTATCCGTAAATGGTGGCTATGCCGTATTTTTCGCATATTTCCACGAGTCTGTCAAGCATTGCATATTCCATTTCACGCTTGAGAACACGACAGCTCATGAGCCAGAGATCGATGTGAAGCGCACTGTCCTCACGGCGTCCTATAACTACCGAAACTATACCGTTGTCACCGAACTTGTCAGCGAGTCGTCCGTATATTTTGATATAGCTGTCATCTGCTGATACTGCTTCCATTTCGCTCTGTGTATAGCGTTTTGTTGTAAGATTGAACTGATTGCTCTTGTTTGTTAGCTGAGTAATACGCGCCAGTGCCACGTCGTCAAATCTGTCTATATATGCATTCATGTCAAGACTCAGCAGATATTCTCCGTAGTCAGCAAATTTCTTTTCGCTTGTAGCACGTTTTATATTTGCCTGATACATTTCATTTCTCTTTATATCGTCAGCAGTGTATGAAGTAAGCTCGAAGTATCCGTTTCTGTCGATTACCTTTATATACTCCTCGACGCTGTTTACTTCAGGTACGGCAACTCCCTTAACCTGTTCGGAAACAATGTTTCTCTCTGCAGGGTTGTCATCTATAAACACGAAGCTGTCAGGAAGGATTGAAATTTCTTCTGAGATTTCCTCGATGTTTCTGTCCTTGTTGTTCCAGTTTGCCTTTATAACAATGAAGTCATCCGGCGTAAGAACGGTATCAGGATGCTTAAGACCGTCAATGGCGTTTTCAAGGTCATTTTTCGAGTTTACAGAGAGAAGTATACCAAGCTGTCTGTGATCCCTGATATAGCGCTGGAACTCGGTGTATCCCTCGGCAATGCCGGTTTCGTGACCTATTTCGATACCCTGCTGTCCGCAGTCGCCGACAACACCGCCCCAGAGGGTATTGTCAAGGTCAAGCACAAGCATCTTTTTGTTTTTACCGAATACGGACTTTATGATATTGGAAAGGTTAAATGCAAATTCCGGAATGGCCTGTGTGTTCATAGCATACTTGTACATGTACCACGCACTTGTGTCATGCCATTTTTCAAGTCCGTAGCATGCGGAAATGAAGTTGATATCGTTTATATAGAAGTTATCATTGCTGCGTGCATATCCGGCAAATTTTTCGTTGAGTCTGTTTATAAAGCTGATTTTTCCGTGAATGTCTGTGGCGTCACGGTTTCCGAGAATGCGGTAAAAAGGCATCTCGAAGTTGTTCTGAATAACAGGACAGCCAAATCTGTTTTTTACTGCAGTCCATACTTCTTCGAAGTGTCTGTACTGAGCTTCGACCATGGCATCAGTTTCTTCAGCAGAAGCTGACATACTGAAGGTGTAGCCTGTAAGATTTCTTGATGTTGTGTGAATATACACAATATCCGGACCGAAGCTGTCAAGTTCTTCGTTTCCGAAGACAGCGTCCTGCCAGAACTGAGCGTATTCTGACTGCCAGAACTCAGGTTCGATTCCCTGGTTAAGAAGGAACAGTTCAAGGATATTGACAATTTCATTTGTTGTTGAACCGCCGAGAACGGCGATTTTCTTTTTTATAAATGCAGTGCCTGAAGCAAGAAGCTCTTTTTTTATTGAACGCTTCTTCTTCAGAATGTACGCACTGTCAAAAGGGTAGCTTAGTATGTCCATTTTATCTCCTCTGCTTTAGTCAAGAAGGTCATAAAGGTTTGTGTAGTTTACGCCGATTGCCGAGAATGTGTTCATGGCAAAGAGAAGGTCAGTGGCGTTGTGTTCCTTCATAAAGTCAATGATATTGAGGTCAAAGTATCTCATGTCGATAACGTAGATGTTTTTGAATGAATTTGTAAGGAACGGAACAAGTGCGTTTCCGTAGCTGTCCTTGATGATAAAGAGTGTACGGTCGTTAGGTGCATTTGTTTCGAGATGTACTATCTGCTCGTCACCGCCCATGAATGTACAGTAGAGAGCCACACCGTAAGCTTCAACGAAGAGTGAGCCTTCATAACGGTACTCGAAATCGGTTGTGTAGTATGTGGTAGTGTAGTTCTTTTCAGGAATGTAGTAAATGAAGTCCTCCGGATTGTCGTTGAGAGCCGGAGCTTCAGAGAACGCGTAGAGAGTTCCCACGTAGTCAGGAACCACAACCTCTTCAAAGGTTGAAAGGTCGTTGAACGGAACTCCTGCAGCCTTTGCAAATGTCTGTGCGGCATAGTAAGCACCGCGCGGCTGCCAGTGGTGGTCAGTTCTTGAGTAGATGTGTTCCTTCCTGTGGTCTGAGAGAACCTGAATTGTGTTTACATCAGTAACGTTTACAAGTGCACTCTTGATAAGGTCAAGGCTTGCAGCCTCGTCACCGTGGTAAATATCAGAGCCTTCAGGCCAGTAGAATGAAATGGCAGTAGGGCAGACCATATTGTAAACATTAACTCCGTCCCCGAGTCTCTGCTTGTAGTCATTTACAATTGAGGCGTACTCAAGTGCGTTTTCATCGCAGTCGTAGAAAATCGGGATACCGCGGTTCTTGTAAATCATAATGTTGTTACTGAGCTCTCCGGCTTCACCGCCTGCATTGTCATCCTGAGGAGGAGCGGCCTCTGTAACTGCTTCTGTGACAGCCTCGGTAACTGTGGTTACAGGAGCGTCTGAAACTGCCGGCTGCATGCCTGCAGCAGGAACGGTAACTTCAGCTGTGACTGCTGCAGTCTGCGGAGCATCCGTTACAGCCGGTTTTTCCGCAGCCGGCTTTTTGCCGCCGTGGTTTCCGCCTCCGCCGTTGCTTACTGTGTAGACCCTGATACCGTCCTTTTCGATGCCGGCATAGCCCTTGATTGTTGCTGCAGCATTTTTAAGATTTTTTCTGAGCGGTACTGTGTCGTTGTAAAATTCGGAGATACCGTTTGTAAATTCACCGCTGAAAAGACTTTCCGCAGAGAGCAGAGGGAACTCAGCGAGCTTACGGTTTTCGGTATCAGACATTGTCGGTCTCTTTCCGCATATCATGAATACTGATGTAGCGGCAAGCAGAACTGAGAATGTAACGATGTTTATTTTCTGAAGCTTCTTTTTTAGAGCCTCGCGTTTATCCGCAGCTGTTATTACGGGTATCCGGAGGTCAGTATCGATATCTTTTTCTTCTGTTTTATTTGTAAATTCTTCTTTCACTGTATGGCCTCCTGTCAGAATCTGAAGTATAGGAACGGGTTGTTTGTTGAATCAGCAAGAAGGATTGTTGAAACAACAAGAAGAACCGCTGTATATACAATCTTTGCTGAGTTCACTGCAAGAATCTTTGTCTCTGAAGAATCATCATCCGTTTTCAGAAGATTCTTTACAGGGAAGCATGCAGTCAGTGCAATGATTATAAGGTAAATGTTGTTTACGAACGACATTTTAACAGTCTCGTCGATAAACGCGTTTCCGTTAAGTCCGATAAGGTTTTTGAAGAAGTTACCAAGCTCGCCTGCATCCTCAAAGTAGAAAATACCAAAGCCGACGATGATAACGATTTTGTTGTATATGTGCTTGATAAACTGAGGAATTTTCTTCATTCGCTTCTTTCCGATGAGTCTCTCTATATAGATAAAGAGTCCGAAGTAAAGACCCCAGAAAACGAAGTTCCAGCTTGCTCCGTGCCAGAGACCTGTACTGAACCATACGATGAACAGGTTAAGTGTAGGGATACGCTTTCCGAAAACCGGGATATAAAGGAGATAGTCTCTGAAAAATGAACCAAGTGAAATATGCCATCTCTGCCAGAACTCTGTAACGTCCTTACAGAGGAACGGATAGTTGAAGTTTTCGTTGAAATGAAATCCGACCATGCGTCCCATACCGATTGCCATGTCCGAGTATCCTGAGAAGTCAAAGTATACATACATCGCGTAGAGGATAACGGCGTACCATGTGCCGGTTACTGATACAAATTCAACATCAGAAGCAAAGAAGGACTGAACGATGGAGTAGAGGTTGTTTGCGATAATAACCTTTTTAGAAAGACCGATTACTATACGTGTGATACCTTCGCTGATATCAGCAGCGGTGGATTTTCTTTCGGAAAGCTCTGATTCGATATCACTGTATCTGACGATAGGTCCTGCAACGAGCTGCGGGAACAGTGATACGTACATGAGAAACTTCGGATAGCTTTTCTGAACCTTTACAGAATCCCAGTAGCAGTCAATCGTGTAGGACATAGCCTGGAACGTATAGAAGCTGATACCGATAGGAAGGGTAATGCCCGGATCAGGAATCTTCAGCGAGAACAGGGCGTTGATGTTTTCAACGATGAATCCGCTGTACTTGAACACCATCAGCATGCCTATGTTGATAACCATGGCAGCGGCAAATGTGCATTTTGAATATTTAGTGTCCCTGTATCTGTCAATTACCAGACCTGCGGCAAAGTTCAGAACCGTACTGAACAGAAGCAGAATGAGGTAGGACGGATCGCCCCATGCATAGAAAACGAGTGAAAAGACAATAAGTACGATGTTTCTTGCCTTAATGCTCTGGGCAAAATAAAAATACACCAGAACAAAAAGCGCAAAGAAAACGTAAATGAAAAATAAACTTGAAAAAACCATATTACATTCCTTTATTATAAATATTATGAACATGTATGTTCACTGATGCTAAGGAAGCACTGATTAAGTCTGGCGTGCATGATGCGCAGTCAGATTTTTCGTCAGACTGTATAAAAACGACGCAGGCATACTATCGTATGTCAAGGAGTTTTTGTGCTGGATGACGGGAAATATGCAAGCAGAATGTGCGTCAAGCCGAAGACGTGATTTAATCAGTGTTTCCTTAAAGTAAAAGCGTTAAATACGATATGCGTTTACTTTAAATACATACTATATAATTGTATACGCAATCAGAGGAAAAATCAAGAGGAATATGAAAAAAATCAGAAAAAAAATTAAAAAAAGGTATTGACAAATAAATTTCAGTGTAGTATAATAAACAAGCTGTCTCTCAGAGACAGGCAGTACAGGCTGAAAAAAATAATCAGCAGGTACTTGACAAAGTATCCCTTATATGGTATACTTGAGATAGTCTCATTCGGGACTAAACAGTATCCTGAAAATTGAACAATGCACTATATAAACCCTTGAAGATTCTGAGAGTAATTTCAGAGTTATTTAAGAAGTCAAGCAGAAGACAAAAAATCTGCAAAAGCTAAGTATTCTATTTTAGAGTACAGGATAAGATAACAAGCCGAAAGGCTTTTTATAGAACTTTATAAAGAGTTTGATCCTGGCTCAGGATGAACGCTGGCGGCACGCCTAACACATGCAAGTCGA